>NZ_RJVZ01000002.1:0-197406 GCF_003944215.1 Streptococcus oralis
TCCTGCAGCTCCCGCGGCCAGGATTCCCCCTATACCCGCTAGCGTGTTAAAACTAAGGTGTGCGTGATCAAGTTCTTCAGTGTCTGACAGGGTACTAGAGACAACTTCGCCCATACCACCGATACGGAAGAGATCCAATTGAGAGTTTGAGGCTTTTACCCAGTTTTTACCCGACTTGTAAAGCTTATAACGCTTTTTCTCATCTACGATCTCGAAATCTTTGTTAAACTTTTTACTTCGAAACATTTGATTCCTTTCTTTTATCCAATTGCGACCCTTTGTTAACCTCATGATCATTAACAAAGCGTAGTTGCGCTGCCCTCTCAAAACCAGAGATAATCAAACCGCAGTCAGTCTCAGTTTTTATCCCTTTGACTCAGAAAAAGCAGGTTCCATATGGAATATACCAGTTGTTCTTATCTAGTATACACCTCTTATCATTTTACCAAAACGGATTGCCCTTTTCAAGTAATTATATGCGAAATGACAAATGAAAACACTTAATTTTTGTTAAAAATTCGCTTTTAGAGTTCAAACTATTGAAATTCTCTTACGATTTTCGAAATCAAGCCCATTAATACTTCCAATAAAAAATGACCAAACCATCATTAGAAGAGATCATTTCTTTTGTAAATCCCATACTTTTAATCGTTTTTCAGACGTTTTCGAAAGATACAGATGAGGACAAGATTATTAACGCTTTGTAACACCCTGTTCTCATACAAAACGAGAATCCACTATCAACCTTATCATAGTCATTAAACGAAATGCCTTTGATTGTTAGAACTTTGACAATGTCAAAACCAGAATTTTCATAGCTTTAAACATGACAAAAGAGAGAACCAATCTGATTCCCTCTATGCTTCGTTATATGTCACCCACTTCAGTTTCCACTTATTTCCATTCTAATCGGCACTCGACCAAAATTCTGCTCTGCGATGCTTGGCTGTCCTAGTTGGTAGATCTGATCTGCCTTTTGGGTCATAACATCCCAAGGTTCTTTGCCAATTCGGCTGACTAGATGGACCTGTTCTTTCAGAGACTTGAGGTGTTGTCTGCCTTTTTCGGTAAACCCAAGGACATGGAGACCTTCTGGCAAGTCACTTTCTCTGGTTTGCACCAAGATATAGGTCAAGAGGCGTCTGACACGCGCCTTGGTGTAGCGTTTGGTCGCAACCCCCTCGACTAATTCTTCCACAGATTGAGCTGTCTTAACAGCCTCCTTGATGCGCACAGCCATTTCTTGATTGACCTGATAGATGGTCGTTAGGTCTGGATTTGACAAGATTTGATAGCGTAGCAAGGGAAAAAAGTCATCCCAGCTCACCTTACTGGCCTGCTCAAAGAGGTCAACAGAAGGCATACAGCGTTCTAAGAAATCTTGGTCTGATTGATGCTGACGGAGAGCTGTTGCCGATGCAAATTCCACATTCTTGTCCACAGAGTGATAGCCAGCCCCCTGACGCTGAATCGAATGGAGTTTGATTTTACGTCCCGCAACCGCCTTGGCATAGGCCAGAGCAAGGACATGATTGGGGGTATTGCCTGAAAAATCAAGACCTGCAAATTCCTTCCACATGGCTTGGGTTTTCTGAGGATAAGAGAGGGCATCAGGCAGATTTTCCACAAATTCCTCCATCTCGGTACCTTGCTCCGTGTATAGGTCAGCAATTTTCTGGTAATCCAGAACTTCCTCTGTCCCAAAAGCTAGTCTATCAATCCCCAACCGAGCCAAGATATCCACAGCCCCTTGACCGAAGAAATCCGCCGCCTGAACACTGACTAAAAAGGGCAATTCCACTACCAAATCTGCTCCATTTTCCAGCGCCATTTGAGCCCGTGTCCACTTGTCCACGATAGCAGGCTCTCCACGCTGCATGAAATTCCCTGACATGGCAACGATTTTCAGCCCCTCCGCCTGCTCAAGCAGGTATTTGTGGCCATTATGAAAAGGATTGAACTCCGCGATAATACCTGTGATGGTCATGATAATCTCCTACTTCTGCGCGACAAAAAACCAACGGGTGCTGGTTTCTGTCGGCTCCTTGTCCTCAAAGTCCGCATAGAGTTTAAAAGACTTGAAACCAGCTTGTTCCAATAAAATATCGTAGGTCAAAACTTCATAGGTCCGCTCCTCATGCACTTCATCGTGGCGACTAAAGGAACCGTCCGCTTCCTTGACAAAGAAAGTCAACTCATGCACGATGGAGTGAGGAGCCGCATCCTCATAGGTATCCCAGAGCATAGCGAAGTCTTCCGCATTTTCATGGTAAGAATAGCCTGGAAAAACCTCATCAGTCTGGTAGATTGAATGCACATCAAAGATGAATACACCATCTTCATTGAGGGCATTATACACTTCCTTAAAGACATCCCCTACCTCTACCTCATCCTGCATGTAGCAGATAGAGTCAGAGTAACACGTAACAAAGTCGTACTTACCTGCCTTGGACAAATCCAGCATATTACCTTCAATAAAATCAATCTTTTGCTTGGCTGATGTCGCTCTCTTCTCAGCAATCTTCAGCATATCCGCGCTCAAGTCAAGTCCTGTCACATCAAAACCAGCCTGAGAAAAGCGAACAGACTGGATACCTGTTCCGCAAGCCAGTTCCAAAAGTTTCTTTCTCTCCTTAGTCTTAGGCAAATGGCGAAGCGAAAAATCCGTCCATTTATCGTATAAACTATCATCCATCACAGCATCGTAAACAGCCGCAAAGGTTTCATAAGTTGCCATATTCATGATACCAAGTCCGCCCGTAATCGGAATGAAAATTAGGAGCTTGGACTTAGGATCCTGATCCAAGCCAAAGCTATCTATTTTCCGACGATTACAGGACGGGTTCAAATCCTTTCTAAGATACAAAGAGCGTTAAAAGCAAGGAGAAAATAGGAAACTTTCTGCTGTATCGTCAGATACAAAGGAAGTTTATCTTTTTCTCGCAGCTTTTAGCTCGTGTTCAATTTCGAGATGAACAAAACACGACGCCCTCACCTTTCTATCAATTTTCTAAAATAAGCAAATAAACCCAGTTGACTGCAACTGAGTTCATCTCCTATGCCAAGGCTTCCGAAATGTCTACTGACTCTGCCTCATGCCATAGTTTTTCTAGGTTATAGTGGGCACGCATTTCTTCTGAAAAGATATGCACAACGACACCGCCGAGGTCTAGCAAAACCCAGCCTCCCGCTGCATCTCCTTCGACATGACTGCCTTTAAAGCCTGCTTGAGCTACTTTTTCACGGATATTATCAGCAATAGCGTCCAACTGACGGCTATTCATTGAACTCGTGATGACAAAGTAGTCCGTCACGCTGGTCAAATCTTGTACGTCAAGTGCAAGGATATCCTCCGCACGTTTCTCATCAGCCGCTTTCACGACTAGTTCTAGTAATTCTTTTTCGTTCATTTAGTCCTCTTTCAAATAGTGCACAAAGGCGTTATAGGTTTCCAGGGTTTGGGGATAGATGGGGAATCCCTGATGAGCTAGATGCTCCACGGTACGAGCTGTTTCGTAGGCCACTGCCTTATTGAGAGATAGCTCCGCAATTTCACGCGCCACATCCACTCCAGGAAAGGCACGATTGTGTTCGATATAGTCTGCGACATAGATAACCTTATCAAGATCAGTCATCTGACCAGCACCAACTGTATGGATTTCAATAGCTCGCAGGATTTCTGGAACATGCAAATCCAAATCTTCCTGAATCTTGTAGATACCAACCATGCCATGCCAGACATTATTGCCCCAGTTTTTGAGGTCAGGGTCTAGCTGGTAACGGTCAATCAAGTCTAGAAATTCCTGATCTGACAGCTTTTTAGCATAATCATGAAGAAGGCCTGCTAGACCCGCTTTCTCGACATCGACTCCAAAGCGCTGAGCCAGTTCTATGGCTGCACGCTCCACACCCAAGCAATGGGTTAAGCGTTTTTCAGGTAGAAGCTCTGCCATTTTTTCCAACAAAGCCTCACGGGAACAGTTGATATAGTCTTGGTATGCCATCAGTAAAGCCCCTCCTTCACGATGTAGTCTAGCACTGGCTGAGGTAGGAGAAAGTTAGGTTTCCGACCTTGGGCAATGAAGTCACGCACCATGCTTGACGAGATGTCCATGAGAGGCACATCCACCCAGATAACTGGATAGGAAGTCCCTGCCTTGTAGCGCGGACGCTGAACTCCCACAAACTGAACCATGTCAACCAGCTCATCAATTCGATACCACTTAGGTAGATAGTCCACCATATCAGCTCCGATAATGAAGTAATAATCCGTATCTGGATGTTGCTCTGTCAAAATCTTCATGGTGTCATAGGTGTAGGAAATGCCCTTGCGCTCTAACTCAATGGTTTCAATGGCGAGACCTTCAATCCCCTCAATCGCCAACTCAAGCATCTTGAGACGGTGGTGCTCAGGGATAGTTTCTTTTTTATCCACGTGAGGTGGTCGGTACTCAGGCATGAGCAGGACTTGGTCCAGTCCCAACTGTTGTCGTACTTGGTCCGCCACAACAAGATGAGCATTATGAACAGGGTTAAAATTCCCTCCTAGAATCCCGACTTGTTTGCGTTTTTTCTCCTTGATTTCTGGCTCCAACTCTACCTTGGTAAAGGGAGTCAATAATTCAATTGCCATAGGCTCGTCTTCCTTTAATTCTCTGTAAAAACAGTTGTTTGGAGTAGGTGTTTAAATTTCTTTAACTTTCTTGGAAATCTTGCGATTTTCTTTCTTGCTAGATTGTTTAAATAAGATCAAGATGCGTCCGATTTTTTGGACAGTATCCACACCGATTTCTTCTTCCAAGATTTCAGCTACTTCGTGGATGTTCTCATCTGTGTTTTGTAAGAGAGTAACCTTAATCAATTCACGCGCGTCAAGAGCCTGACGAACGCTAGTTTTGATTTGGTCGTTGAGACCATTTTTCCCAATTTGAATGATGGGTTTGAGGGTGTGTGCCTGGCTGTTGAGGAAGGCACGTTGTTTCGATGTTAATGACATAATTTCTTAAAAAGAGTTTCTTTTTATACTTTTCTAAAGTGGTGACGGACGTCATGAAAGTCCTTCGAACTTTCATGACTAAAATTTGAGCCTAAGGTCTCAAATTTTCCGCAGTTGGTACAATCACTTGTACCAACTGACACCACGGCGAAAAGTATTCTCTACAGGCTCGCAACGCTCGCCTTAATAAAGACACCCCTTTCCTTTCTGTGTTTAAATAATTGCTTTTCGTGTGACGACGGCGACGCCTTCTGGTGCCCAGACGGCGACTTTGGCTGTGCCTGTTACACGGATCCAGCCGAGTCCAGAGATGACCAGGTCTGTCTTTTCCTTAATGTTAAATACATGCTGAACTAGTTTTGGAAAATCTTCCTTTTCCTTACTATTTGGTGGTGTCAGAAGGGTTCCGACGTGCTTATCGTAGAAAGCACTAGCGCCTTCTAGCTTGGTACGGTGGAGTTTGAGTTCATTGTCAAAGAAGGCTGTGAAACCTTGCTTTTCTCCTGATATAAAGTCAAATCGTCCGAGACCACCTAAAAACAGGGTTTGTTCAGGGTTAAGTTGATAGGTTTTGGGCTTGATTTCCTTTTTAGGGCTGACATACTTGAGGTTTTTAGCTGTCAAGTAGTGGGCCATCTGGTGACGATGGATGATCCCCGGCGTATCGTAAATATAAGATCCGTCGTCAAGCGGAATCTCAATCTTGTCCAAGGTTGTCCCTGGGAAGCGCGAAGTCGTGATGACATTCTGGTCACCCGTTATTTCTTGAATAATGGCATTGATGAGAGTTGACTTTCCAACGTTGGTCACACCGACCACATAGACATCGCGTCCCTTACGGTAGTGCTCGATTTTGTCAATGACTTCCTTGATAGCATGTTTGTTTTGGGCTGAAGTTAGGACGACATCAACTGGACGGAGCCCTTCCTCGTGGGCACGTTCCATGAGCCACTGGCTAATCTTGCTCGGTTTAACAGACTTGGGCAGGATATCTTTTTTATTTCCGACCAAGAGGACATCATTACCCGATACAAAGCGTGGCAAGCCTGGGATGACAGAACCATTAAAGTCAAAAATATCAATGACATTAACCACCAAGGCATCACTATCTCCCACTTCGTGCAAGAGTTTGAGGAAATCATCATCCGTCAACTGGACATCAGTAATTTCATTGTAATGACGGAGACGGAAACAGCGTTGGCAATAAACTTCACCAGTCTCCAAACCTTTTTCAAGTGCCGACTGAGGAGTAAATCCAAGACCAGCCCTGTCTGTCGTCTGAATGGTTGCTCCACAACCAATACATAGAATTTCTTCCATAGTTAAATTCCTTTTTTATATGTAATCGGTCCGTACTTTTCAGTGATTTTCCGCATGACACGGCGCTCACGAACTCGGTTAATCTGCGTTTTGATGGAGTCGTGTTGGACCAAGGGTTTGACTAAGATTGAGCGAATACCTGCACGGTGCGCTGCACGAATATCCGTCATGAGTTGGTCGCCGACCATGACCACTTCATTTTTCTCATAGTGAAATTCCTTCATAGCACGGTCAATCCCAAAGGTGAAGGGCTTCAAGGCCCAATAAACGTAGTCAATCCCAAACTTCTCAACTGCGCGTTGAACTCGTTTTTTGGTGTTATTTGAGACTACGATAATGCGAATACCCGCGTCCCGAAGATCATGTAGCCATTGCTTCATCTCTGGCGTTCCATCAGGGTTGTTCCAAGCAATGAGGGTATTGTCCAAATCGACCAAAACAGCCTTGATACCATGCGCCTGCAGGCTTGGAACTGTCAGATCATAAACTGCTCCCACAGCAAAATCTGGCATATAATTTTCAATCGCCATTCTGGCTCCTTTTCTTTTTAATTTCTAGCAATTTTCTTTAAACATTGGGCTAAGACTGCCCATAAAATTAGACTAGCTATCAAAATATAAATCCAAGCATTCGGTTCATCTGTAAACGGTAAGGGAACATTCATTCCGAAAAATCCTGTAATAACCGCAAGGATAGCCAGCAAGACTGAGATAATTGTCAAAGTTGTCAAATTATCATTCAGATTATTATTTAGGATGTTGTTGTAAGAGGCTGAGAGTTGTTGCAAGACTTGAGATATTAAGTCTGTCATTGAAACCAACTGATGGGCTTCAATCATAGCATCGTCAAACTGCTCTCTTTCTACCTCATTAAGATTGCGATAAAGAGCATGCCCTTGAATGTGTTCCAAGAGGAGACGATTTTGTTTAGCAGCAGCTGTCAGGTAAACCATACCAGTTTCCAAGTCAGAGAGGGCAAAAAGATTTTTTTTAGTTGTTTTTTGACGAAGAAGTGCACTGATTTCATCCTTACTTTTATCCATCTCTTCAATAACTGGATAGTAAGCATTGCTAATAATCTCTAAACTGGCAAAAAGAAATTTGTAGATGGAAATAATTTCATGGCTTTCAAGATAGGTCGCCATACGTTTGATCACATAAGTATTCTTGTGATTGCTGATAGTGATCAACCGTTTTTTTTCAACGATAAAGGTCATCGGAATCGCTTCATAATATTCTTTGTCTTTTTCTAAATCAAGAACATTATAAATGAAGGTTACTGTCCCCGTTTCACGGTTATAATCCATGTGGGCTCGTTCATTTCTATCCAGAGCATACTCGATGGTTTCCTTGTCCAATCCATAGATGTCAGAAAGATCTTCCATATTTTTAATCTTATCCACATCAAGGTCTATCCAAGTACAATCGTGACCTAGTTTTTTCTCTACAAATAGCATACTCTCTCCTTTACCAAACTCTTTCTATTGTACCACAAATCTGCCAAAATAGCAGACCTACTCTGTACGAGAGAAGTTGCTGACAACAGTGATATTTCGGTTGGGAACAAAGTGAAGGGCTTGGTCGTCACTGCGAAGTTGGGTCGTACGGATTCCTACACTGACAACCTTTCCAGATACGGTAATAGGACCATTTGTGAGGACCACTTCGTCGCCCACATCGAGCTGGCGTTCAAAGAGGATGAAGAAACCATTGATAACATCGGATAGAAAACCTTGTGCACCCATCCCAATGGCAACCCCAGCAATTCCTGCCCCAGCAAGGAGGCTGGAAACTGGCAAACCCAAAATAGACAAGATACAGTAAATCAAAAAGAAATAAAGGGTGTAGTTAAAGATATTCTCAAGCAAACGAGAGATGGTCTTTTGTCTGCCTGCATCCCGATTTGAAAATTTAAGCGAGGGCTTGACAATCTTTCGTACAGTCGCGTGAAGGATCTTTTTAGCTATATAAAATAACAGAAAGAGAATCAAAAGAGAAATCATCTTGGTCAAGAGATTCTCTAATACAGTTGTTACATCCAATTTATCAAGATAACGTTGAAAAAATTCTTGCATACAAAACTCCTTTCTAGTATTATACCACAAATCGTCCTGTTCAAATCCCTCATAAATATTCCGATATTCCCCCAAACTCAAAAAAAGACTTGCCTCAATGGCATATTTATACTATAATCATAAACAATACATTTTGAAGGAGACTATTATGAAAAAAATCATTCGAGCCTGGAACAAGGCCAGCCTCATCAAACGTATCCTAATCGGCATGCTTCTTGGAGCCTCTCTAGGGCTACTTTTCCCTAGTTTGTCGGGATTCGGCATTCTCGGTGACCTATTCGTTGGGGGTCTGAAAGCCATCGCTCCTGTCTTGGTTTTTACCCTCGTCGCAAACGCCCTCTCACAACATCAAAAAGGGCAAGATACCAATATGAAGACCGTTATTTTTCTCTATCTACTCGGTACCTTTGCAGCTGCCTTGGTTGCTGTACTGGCTAGTTTTCTCTTCCCCGTCCAGATTACTCTCAGCAGTGCGAGCACAGAGATTGCCCCACCAGACGGCATCGGTCAAGTCCTCAGCAACCTCCTGCTGAATCTCGTGGACAATCCCCTCAACGCCGTCGTCAAAGCCAACTATATTGGAATTCTATCATGGGCTGTTGTCTTTGGGCTTGCTATGAGAGAAGCTAGCAAAAACAGCAAGGAATTGCTCAAAACCATGGCAGGAGTAACTTCCAAGATTGTGGAGTGGATTATCAATTTGGCACCTTTCGGAATTATGGGCTTGGTCTTCAAGACCATCTCTGATAAAGGAATTACCAGCCTCGCTAACTACGGAATTTTGCTAGGACTCTTGATTACAACTATGGCTTTTGTGGCCTTTATCATCAATCCCCTCATTGCCTTTCTCTTTATGAGAAAAAATCCCTACCCTCTTGTTTTGAAATGTTTGCGTGTTAGTGGGATTACAGCTTTCTTTACTCGTAGTTCTGCTGCTAATATCCCTGTCAACATGAAACTCTGCCAAGATCTAGGACTCAATCCAGATACCTACTCTGTTTCTATCCCCCTTGGCTCCACTATTAACATGGCTGGTGCAGCTGTAACC
The DNA here is from genome assembly GCF_003944215.1 of Streptococcus oralis. Classification (GTDB taxonomy): domain Bacteria; phylum Bacillota; class Bacilli; order Lactobacillales; family Streptococcaceae; genus Streptococcus; species Streptococcus oralis_BI. The sequence goes on from NZ_RJVZ01000002.1 coordinate 9,439, forward strand.
ATTAACATTTTGACTCTAGCTGCAGTAAATACGCTAGGAATCCCTGTCGACTTTGGTACAGCCTTTGTGCTCAGTGTAGTGGCTGCTATTTCTGCCTGCGGAGCTTCTGGAATCGCTGGTGGATCACTCCTCCTCATTCCCGTCGCTTGTAGTTTATTTGGGATTTCAAATGACGTTGCTATGCAGGTAGTCGGAGTTGGTTTTGTCATCGGTGTCGTCCAAGATTCCTGCGAAACTGCCCTAAACTCTTCTACCGACGTCCTCTTTACAGCAGTAGCTGAGTACGCGTCGGCACGTAAAAAATAGATTTTTTAAGACAAGTCTTCCAAGCCTTGTCTTTTATACTCTTATTCTAGTATTATAGGAAATTCTCATGTCTATCACCCAACGTACGACAAAACTGATCTTAGCGACCTGCCTTGCTTGTTTTCTCGCTTATTTTTTAGATTTATCATCAGCAGTTTCAGCTGGAATTATTGCCCTCTTAAGCCTCTCCGACACGCGCAGAAGCACGCTGAAATTAGCCCGTAACCGCCTCTTTTCCATGCTCCTAGCACTCGCTATCGGTGTTCTAGCCTTTCAGCTGACAGGCTTTCACATCTGGAGCCTCGGGCTCTATCTGGCTCTCTACGTGCCTCTAGCCTATAAAATGGGCTGGGAAATTGGCATCACCCCTAGCAGTGTCTTGGTCAGTCATCTTTTGGTACAAGAGTCTACCTCTCCAGATCTCTTGCTCAATGAAATACTCCTCTTTCTCATCGGGACAAGCTTTGCTCTATTGGTCAACCTTTATATGCCCTCTCGTGAGAAAGCTATCCAAAGCTACCACCTTCAGGTCGAAGAAAAGTTAAAAGGCATCCTGCTTCGCTTTAAGTACTATCTGTCGAGGGGAGACGGACGCAATCGAGCCCAACTCGTTGACCAATTAGACAACCTCCTCGATGAAGCTCTCAAACTGGTATACCTGGATCACTCGGATCACCTCTTTCACCAGACGGACTACCATATCCACTACTTTGAGATGAGACAACGACAAAGTCGTATCCTGCGAAATATGGCCCAGCAGATCAATACCTGTCATCTGGCCGCAAGTGAGAGTTTGATTTTGGCCCAGCTCTTTTCTAAGATCGCTGCCCAGCTAAGCCAGACCAATCCTGCTCATGACCTACTTGATGACATCGAACGCTATCTGCAAGTCTTCCGCAATCGGAGTCTCCCTAAAACACGTGAGGAGTTTGAGACCCGTGCCACCCTCCTGCAGCTACTACGCGAAGCCGAAACCTTCATTCAGGTCAAGGTCGATTTTTATCAGAAATATGGAAACTAGAAAAACCTCAGAAGAATCCATGTAACATGATTTCTCTGAGGTTTTTAATTTACCTTTGACTTCAATTACCTTTACTATATGAAAAAATCCACGAATCGATATTATTCGCGGACTTTTTCTAGTAAAGCGCTTAGGTAAGCCGCCATAGCGGTCACCGATTGTTAGATTACGACACTGAGTTTTACAAATCGATTTCATTTGTAAAACTCAGTTAGTTAGGCAGGTAGGCAAGTCAAATAGGACTTGTCGTAGTCTACTTAGATTGCTATGCAATCAAGTAGACTTACTGAATCACATCTTCTCTTCCAACTCTACGTCTGGATACTTATCCGCAAACCAGCGGAGGGCAAAATCATTTTCAAAGAGGAAGACTGGTTGGTCGAAACGGTCTTTAGCTAAGATATTGCGGCTTGATGACATGCGCTCGTCTAAGTCCTCTGGCTTGATCCAACGAACCGTCTTTTTACCCATTGGGCTCATGACCACTTCTGCATTGTACTCGCCTTCCATACGGTGTTTAAAGACTTCAAACTGGAGTTGACCAACAGCGCCCAGCATATACTCACCTGTTTGGTAATTCTTATAAAGCTGAATGGCTCCCTCTTGTACCAACTGCTCAATTCCCTTGTGGAAGGATTTTTGCTTCATGACGTTCTTAGCAGAAACTTTCATGAAAATTTCAGGAGTAAAGGTTGGCAGTGGTTCAAATTCAAACTTGTTTTTTCCAACCGTCAAGGTGTCTCCAACCTGATAAGTACCGGTATCGTAAACCCCGATGATATCTCCTGCAACAGCGTTTGTCACATTCTCACGACTTTCCGCCATAAACTGGGTGACATTAGACAGTTTGGCCCCCTTACCAGTTCGAGGCAGATTGACACTCATGCCGCGCTCAAACTCACCCGATACGATACGGACAAAAGCGATACGGTCACGGTGACGAGGGTCCATGTTGGCTTGGATTTTAAAGACAAATCCTGAGAAATCCTTGTCATAAGGGTCCACAATTTCGCCATCTGTTTTCTTGTGTCCATGTGGTTCTGGAGCAAATTTCAAGAAAGTTTCGAGGAAGGTCTGTACCCCAAAATTGGTCAAAGCTGAGCCAAAGAAGACTGGAGTTAGCTCACCAGCTAAAATAGCTTCCTCTGAGAACTCGTTTCCTGCTTCCTTCAGGAGCTCAATGTCATCCTTGACTTGCTCATAGAAAGGATTGCTTCCAAAGAGCTTGTCCCCTTCTTCCAGACTGGCAAAGCGCTCATCCCCTTTGTAGAGCTCCAAGCGTTGGTTATAGAGGTCATACAAGCCTTCAAAGGCTTTCCCCATCCCGATTGGCCAGTTCATTGGGTAGCTAGCAATGCCTAGGATTTCTTCCAACTCCTGCAAGAGGTCCAGTGGCTCACGACCGTCACGGTCCAGCTTGTTCATAAAGGTAAAGACTGGAATGCCACGGTGCTTCACAACCTCAAACAATTTCTTGGTTTGGGCCTCGATACCCTTGGCAGAGTCCACGACCATGACCGCAGCATCCACCGCCATCAATGTACGATAGGTGTCTTCTGAAAAGTCCTCGTGCCCTGGTGTGTCAAGGATGTTGACGCGTTTTCCGTCGTAGTCGAATTGCATAACAGATGACGTGACCGAAATCCCACGTTGTTTCTCGATATCCATCCAGTCAGACTTGGCAAAAGTCCCTGTTTTCTTTCCTTTTACCGTACCAGCCTCACGAATCTCACCTCCAAAATAGAGCAATTGCTCAGTGATGGTTGTCTTACCCGCATCCGGGTGAGAGATGATAGCAAAGGTACGGCGTTTCTTGATTTCTTCTTGAATAGTCATAAGTTCTCTTTCTTTGATTCTCTATTTTAAGTTGTTTCAGTAGCTAAGAATGATTTTTACATTGGATTTTACTATTCCTTTCAACTCTCCATTATATCGGATTTTGGGGAGTTTTTCAATTGCTCATCCGATGAAAAAGGTAAGCTAGAGTACGGATTTCACCTGATTTCTCTTTTTCCACCGTTTCTTGAACAAGATATCAAAGAGAAGCAACGCTAGAGAAAGAATAACCGACACAAGGAGGTACTTTATCCATAGAGGAGCATTCGAGATAAACGGGGTATCTCTTAAGAGGCCATAATTTCCACCAGTCAGCTGATTAACCCCAACTAGAAAGAGATTGAGGATAAAGGTATAGGCTACAATCATATATTTCTTGAGCAAGGTCTTATCATAGTGATTCATCAAGTAAACCAAGGAATTCACCAAAAGGGCATAGTGCCCAATCAAAAATGAAAAACTGGTGATATGGGGGAAATCATAGGGGTCAAAAACGGGGTAAACCAAGGCAAAGACCGCTCCACTTGCTCCTAAGAGGGCAAAGTATTGCTTGCTCCGCCATTTATCTGGCAAGAAAACCACTGCAAACATAGCCAAACGACAATGATAAAAAGGAAGGCTATTAGAAAACGGAATCCCAAAACCAACATACCAACTATATAGGACTAGTAGCTGGAGAATCTGAATCCCCTTAAACATGCGGACAAATTTCGGATTTTTGTGATAAACAAGTGCTCCATAAGTACAAAGTACTAAAAGAAGCATCATAGCCCCATACCAAAAGAGCGGAATGGGAGGAGGTACGGTTTGGAATCTTGTAAAAAAATTATGTAGCATATTTTCTATCCTAACTCATCTTTCGAGGAATTCTTCCTACATTAATCTCTAGTCTCACTCAATTTTTCTTTTAGTTTAACCATTATAGCGAATTAAAAACGATTTTTCAATTTCTATTTCTTTTCAGTTTGCCTTAGCTTATTTATAGGAAAATATGGTAAAATAGAACAGACTAAAAATCATCATTTCACGAAAGGATGCAAGATGAAAATTACGCAAGAAGAGGTAACACACGTTGCCAATCTTTCAAAATTAAGATTCTCTGAAGAAGAAACTGCTGCCTTTGCAACAACGCTGTCTAAAATTGTCGATATGGTTGAGTTGCTGGGCGAAGTCGACACTACTGGTGTCGCACCTACTACAACGATGGCTGACCGTAAAACCGTACTCCGCCCTGATGTGGCCGAAGAAGGAACTGACCGTGATCGCTTGTTTAAAAATGTACCTGAAAAAGATAACTACTATATCAAGGTACCAGCTATCCTAGATGATGGAGGAGATGCCTAATGACTTTTAATAACAAAACCATTGAAGACTTGCACAACCTCCTTGTCTCTAAGGAAATTTCTGCAACTGAATTGACACAAGCAACGCTTGAAGATATCAAATCTCGCGAGACGGCTATCAATGCTTTTATTACCATCGCTGAGGAGCACGCTCTTGCTCAAGCTAAGGCTATTGATGAAGCTGGAATTGATGCTGACAATGTCCTTTCAGGAATTCCACTGGCTGTTAAGGATAATATCTCTACCGACGGTATCCTCACAACTGCAGCCTCAAAAATGCTCTACAACTATGAGCCTATCTTTGATGCAACAGCCGTTGCTAATGCCAAAGCTAAAGGTATGATTGTTGTCGGGAAAACTAACATGGACGAATTTGCCATGGGTGGGTCTGGTGAGACTTCTTACTATGGTGCCACTAAAAATGCTTGGGACCACAGCAAGGTTCCTGGTGGATCATCTAGCGGTTCCGCAGCTTCTGTAGCTTCAGGACAAGTTCGCTTGTCACTCGGATCTGATACAGGGGGTTCTATCCGCCAACCTGCTGCCTTCAACGGGATCGTTGGTCTCAAACCAACCTACGGAACCGTTTCACGTTTCGGTCTCATTGCCTTCGGTAGCTCATTAGACCAGATTGGACCTTTCGCTCCTACTGTTAAGGAAAATGCCCTCTTGCTCAATGCGATTGCTAGCGAAGATGCCAAAGACTCTACTTCTGCTCCTGTCCGCATTGCCGACTTTACTTCAAAAATCGGCCAAGACATCAAGGGCATGAAAATTGCTTTGCCTAAGGAATACCTTGGTGAAGGGATTGATCCAGAAGTTAAGGAAACAATCTTGAATGCGGCCAAAAACTTTGAAAAACTCGGTGCTATCGTCGAAGAAGTGAGCCTTCCTCACTCTAAATACGGTGTTGCCGTTTACTATATTATCGCTTCATCAGAAGCCTCCTCAAACTTGCAACGCTTTGACGGTATCCGTTATGGCTACCGCGCAGAGAATGCAACTAATCTTGATGAAATCTATGTAAATAGTCGTAGCCAAGGTTTTGGTGAAGAAGTGAAACGCCGTATCATGCTGGGTACTTTCAGTCTTTCGTCAGGTTACTACGACGCCTACTACAAGAAGGCTGGACAAGTCCGTACCCTCATCATTCAAGATTTCGAAAAAGTCTTTGCGGATTACGACTTGATTTTGGGACCAACTGCTCCAAGTGTTGCCTACGACTTGGATTCACTCAACCATGACCCAGTTGCCATGTACTTGGCTGATCTTTTGACCATCCCAGTCAACTTGGCTGGTCTACCAGGAATTTCGATTCCTGCTGGATTCTCTCAAGGTCTACCAGTCGGTCTGCAATTGATCGGTCCTAAATACTCAGAAGAAACCATTTACCAAGCTGCTGCTGCTTTTGAAGCAACAACAGACTACCACAAACAACAACCCGTGATTTTTGGAGGTGATAACTAATGAACTTTGAAACAGTCATTGGACTTGAAGTCCACGTAGAGCTTAACACCAATTCAAAAATCTTCTCACCTACTTCTGCCCACTTTGGAAATGACCAAAATGCCAACACTAACGTGATTGACTGGTCTTTCCCAGGAGTACTTCCAGTTCTCAATAAAGGGGTTGTCGATGCTGGTATTAAGGCAGCACTTGCCCTCAACATGGACATCCACAAAAAGATGCACTTTGACCGCAAGAACTATTTCTACCCTGATAATCCAAAAGCCTACCAAATTTCTCAGTTTGATGAGCCAATCGGTTATAACGGCTGGATTGAAGTGGAGCTAGAAGACGGTACGACCAAGAAAATCGGTATCGAACGTGCTCACCTAGAAGAAGACGCTGGTAAAAACACCCACGGTACAGACGGCTACTCTTACGTTGACCTAAACCGCCAAGGAGTGCCCTTGATTGAGATTGTATCTGAGGCTGACATGCGTTCGCCAGAAGAAGCCTACGCTTATCTAACTGCCCTCAAGGAAGTCATCCAGTACGCTGGCATTTCCGACGTTAAGATGGAAGAAGGTTCTATGCGCGTGGATGCCAACATCTCTCTTCGTCCTTATGGTCAAGAAAAATTCGGTACCAAGACTGAGTTGAAAAACCTCAACTCCTTCTCAAATGTTCGCAAGGGTCTTGAATACGAAGTCCAACGTCAAGCCGAAATCCTTCGCTCAGGTGGTCAAATCCGCCAAGAAACACGCCGTTACGATGAAGCTAACAAGGCAACCATCCTCATGCGTGTCAAAGAAGGTGCTGCAGACTACCGCTACTTCCCAGAACCAGACCTACCCCTCTTTGAAATCTCAGATGAGTGGATTGAGGAAATGCGAACTGAATTGCCAGAGTTTCCAAAAAAACGCCGTGCCCGTTACGTGGCTGACCTTGGCTTGTCAGACTACGATGCTAGCCAGTTGACTGCAAACAAAGTCACTTCTGACTTCTTTGAAAAAGCTGTTGCCCTCGGTGGCGATGCCAAACAAGTCTCTAACTGGCTCCAAGGTGAAGTCGCTCAATTCTTGAACGCTGAAGGCAAGACACTGGAACAAATCGAATTGACACCAGAAAACTTGGTTGAAATGATTGCTATCATCGAAGACGGCACTATCTCTTCTAAGATCGCCAAGAAAGTCTTTGTCCACCTGGCTAAAAATGGCGGTGGCGCGCGTGAATACGTGGAAAAAGCAGGCTTGGTGCAAATCTCTGATCCAGATGTTCTGATTCCAATCATCCACCAAGTCTTTGCCGATAACCAATCTGCTGTTGCCGACTTCAAGTCAGGTAAACGCAACGCAGACAAGGCCTTCACAGGATTCCTTATGAAAGCAACTAAAGGCCAAGCCAACCCACAAGTTGCCCTTAAACTCCTCGCCCAGGAATTAGCTAAGTTGAAAGAAAACTAGACAGAACAAAACCAGCCCTAAGGTTGGTTTTTTCTTCTCTACCAACTCCCAATAACTATTTTGGCTTTATTTCCAGAGTATTTTATGGTAAAATGAAGAGTAATAATATTTATTAAAGAGGTAAAAACATGATTGAAGCAAGTAAATTAAAAGCTGGTATGACCTTTGAAACAGCTGACGGAAAATTGATCCGCGTTTTGGAAGCTAGCCACCACAAACCAGGTAAAGGAAACACGATCATGCGTATGAAATTGCGTGACGTCCGTACTGGTTCTACATTTGACACAAGCTACCGTCCAGAGGAAAAATTTGAACAAGCTATCATCGAGACTGTACCAGCTCAATACTTGTACAAAATGGATGACACAGCTTACTTCATGAATACAGAAACTTACGACCAATACGAAATCCCTGTAGTCAACGTTGAAAACGAATTGCTTTACATCCTTGAAAACTCAGAAGTGAAAATCCAATTCTACGGAACTGAAGTGATCGGTGTTACCGTTCCTACTACCGTTGAGTTGACAGTTGCAGAAACTCAACCTTCTATCAAAGGTGCTACTGTTACAGGTTCTGGTAAACCAGCAACGATGGAAACTGGACTTGTCGTAAACGTTCCAGACTTCATCGAAGCAGGACAAAAACTCGTTATCAACACTGCAGAAGGAACTTACGTTTCTCGTGCCTAATCTCTAGAAAGAGGTCATTCTATGGGAATTGAAGAACAACTTGGCGAAATCGTTATCGCCCCACGTGTACTTGAAAAAATCATTGCTGTTGCTACTGCAAAGGTAGAGGGCGTACACTCTTTTTCAAACAAATCAGTATCTGATACCCTTTCAAAACTTTCACTCGGCCGCGGCGTTTATCTTAAAAACGTGGACGAAGAACTCACAGCTGATATCTACCTCTACCTAGAGTACGGAGTAAAAGTTCCTAAGGTAGCGGTTGCTATCCAGAAAGCTGTTAAAGATGCCGTCCGTAATATGGCTGATGTAGAACTCGCTGCTATCAATATCCACGTTGCAGGTATTGTTCCAGATAAAACACCAAAACCAGACTTGAAAGACTTGTTTGATGAGGACTTCCTCAATGACTAGTCCACTATTAGAATCTAGACGTGAGCTCCGTAAGTGTGCCTTTCAAGCTCTTATGAGTCTTGAGTTTGATACAGACGTCGAAACTGCTTGTCGTTTCGCCTACACACACGATCGTGAAGATACGGATGTGCAACTCCCAGCCTTTTTGACAGAGCTCGTTTCTGGTGTTCAGGCTAAAAAGGAAGAACTAGACAAGCAAATCACACAGCATTTAAAAGCAGGTTGGACCATTGAACGTTTAACGCTCGTGGAGAGAAACCTCCTTCGCTTAGGAGTCTTTGAAATCACTTCATTTGACACTCCACAGTTGGTTGCTGTTAACGAAGCTATCGAGCTTGCAAAGGACTTCTCAGATCAAAAATCTGCCCGTTTTATCAATGGACTGCTCAGCCAGTTTGTAACAGAAGAACAGTAAATAGAAAAAGTGTTTGACAAACATCAAACACTTTTTTCTTTGCCTTCCACTATCTAAAAAAGTGGTAATAGATATAATTGTAAACAAAAATCCAGATAGGTTTTGCATGATTGAGAAAGTTAAAAAAACTATGGCAGAGAATCGTTAATCTCAGATTGTCGGTAGAACGATAGACAAGGGCAAAAAAGAGACCAATCAGACTATAATATAATAAACTAATTGGGTCCCGGTGAGATAGTATCAAATGACTAAGTCCAAAGATAAGGCCTGATAAGATGACATCTAAATAGTACTTTGACTTAGGAAAGAAGGTATTCATAAAATACCCTCTATCAAGAGTCTCCTCAAAAACAGGGCCGATGATTACAGGCAGGATAAAAGATAAGATAGTCGATAAAAAAGTTGGTTGTCCATTTGAAAGAACCACGGTAAAATACTCATCATGAATATTCCTATGATTAATCAAATGAGCATAGCGTGCCCAAAAATTACCGAGAATCTGATAAACCACATAACTTGCAAATAAGTAGAAGACAAATGACCAGTTCCAGCTCTTTTTCTCAAAGATAAAGAGCATCTTTTGCTTTTTTAACCACCAAATTAATAGAAGGCAAATTCCTACTAATCCTATTGTTAAAATAAGGGAATAGACATCAGCGCCTAACCCTAAAATGATCGTCACATACAATCCAATTGTTTGTGGTAAATAGGTAGATAGTAAAATAATAAGCAAAAATATTCCAAACTGTCTTAGTTTCTTTGTGTTTCTCATCGTACTTTTTTTGAAAGATTATCCTGCTCGGAAGCCGTACTTCCAAGCATCTCTATAAGAATTAAGTGCCCCTTGCCCCATATAGGAAGCAAATTCTCTATAATATAACCATCTACCATCTCCATCTTCCCAAATAGCAAGACCGCCTGAGATTTGGTCTAGGTCTTCTGACGAAAGAACTGTAAATGTATCTGTACCTGTCATTGCAAGAACCTTCTTAAAATATTGTTGTAGGCTCACATCTACAGTATACTTCTTTTTTATCTATTTTATTAGTCTTCTCCTCAACTATCAATTTTTCGTCCTGAAATGTATGTTCTCTAGAAAAAATGCTAGAACCTTTACTCAGTTCTAGCTTTCTTTTTAGTATTTTCTAAAGCGTTGGTAACGTTCTTCGATAAGTTGGTCGAGTGGTAGTTCTTGCAACCTATCTAGTTCTGCACGCAATTCATTTTTAACGCAACTTAGCAGTTCTTTACTTGACAGCCCTGCTTCTGAGATTACCTTGTCTACGATTCCCATTTCTAGGAGTTCATGTGAAGTGATTTTCATCAACTCCGCCGCTTCCATAGCACGACTTCCATCCTTCCAAAGGATAGAGGCAAATCCTTCCGGGCTAAGTACGGCGTAGATTGAGTTTTCTAACATCCAGACACGGTTAGCTGCGGCTAGAGCTAGGGCCCCACCAGATCCACCTTCACCGATAATAATCGCGATGATTGGAACCTTGAGATCACTCATTTCCATCAGGTTTCGGGCGATTGCTTCACCTTGTCCACGTTCCTCGGCTCCAACACCTGGGTAAGCACCCGCCGTATTGATAAAGGTCACAACTGGACGACCAAACTTTTCTGCCTGTTTCATCAAGCGTAAGGCCTTACGATAACCTTCTGGATGAGGTTGCCCGAAATTCCGTTTGAGGTTGTCATGAAGACTCTTCCCCTTTTGGATACCAACGACAGTTACTGCTTGTTCACCTAACCAGCCAATTCCACCGATAACCGCACCATCATCGCGGAAAGAGCGATCTCCATGCAATTCGATAAACTCGTCAAAGATTCCATTGGCAAAATCAAGTGCGGTCAAACGACTCTGCTCGCGTGCCTCTCTGACTATTTTTGCAATATTCATCCGCGACTTCCTCCATGCAATCTTACTAATTTAGCAATTGTTTCAGGCAATTCTCTCCGTTTGACAATTGCATCAACAAATCCATGTTCAAGCAGAAATTCTGCCTTTTGGAAGTCATCCGGTAAGGTCTCACGAACTGTATTTTCGATAACACGACGTCCAGCAAAACCAACCAAACTCTGTGGCTCAGCTAGGATAATATCCCCTTCCATAGCAAAAGAAGCGGTCACCCCACCTGTTGTCGGATCGGTTAAAATAGTTAGGTAAAAAAGTCCTGCCTTGGAATGACGTTGAACTGCCGCAGAAATCTTAGCCATCTGCATCAAGCTCATGATTCCTTCTTGCATACGGGCTCCACCAGAAGCTGTGAAGAGAACGACTGGCAAGTTTTCTACCGTTGCATACTCAAACAAGCGCGTGATTTTTTCACCCACAACGGTTCCCATAGAAGCCATGATAAAGTTTGAATCCATGATCCCAAGGGCAACTTTTTGTCCCTTGATGCTAGCTGTACCAGTCAGTACTGCTTCATCCAAACCTGTCTTTTCACGCATACTAGCTAGTTTTTTCTGGTAGCCAGGAAAGTTTAATGGATCTTGAGTTTCAATACCCGTAAACATCTCCACAAAGGTGTCAGAATCAATCGTCAAATCCAAGCGTTCCTGAGCTGAAATACGGAAAGTATAGCTACAATGGGGACAAATTCGTTCGCTCCCAAGATCCTTTTGGTAAATGGTGTGTTTACAACCAGGACACTGGGAGAAGAGTTCATCCGGAACCTCAGGCTTGGCTTGTGGTTTCTGCCTTACGGAACGGTTAGGATTGATCCGAATATACTTATCCTTTTTACTAAATAGAGCCATAACTCCCCCTTTTAGTTCTCATACTATTTGAAAGTCTATTCTTTTTCTTGGTATTTTGGCAAGAAAGTTTCCATCAAGAAGGAAGTATCGTAGTCACCAGCGATAACTCGGTGGTCTGAAATCAGATCCAACTGGAAGTCTGCATTGGTTTGCACTCCTTCAATATCAAGTTCATAAAGTGCCCGTTGCATCTTCATTAAGGCATCAAAACGATTCTCCCCATGAACAATGATTTTAGCAATCATACTATCATAGTAAGGAGGAATGGTATAACCTGGATAGACTGCAGAGTCTACACGCAATCCAACTCCTCCACTTGGAAGGTAGAGGTTGGTAATTTTACCTGGGCTTGGAGCAAAGTTAAATGCTGGATTTTCCGCATTGATCCGGCATTCGATAGCGTGACCTCGTAGGACAATATCTTCTTGTTTGAAAGGTAAAGGTTGCCCGGCAGCAATGCGAATCTGCTCCTTCACGATATCAACACCTGAAACAAACTCTGTGACTGGGTGTTCAACTTGCACACGAGTATTCATTTCCATGAAGTAGAAATTGCCACTGGCTTCATCGAGAAGAAATTCAATCGTCCCTGCATTTTCATAGCCTACAGACTCTGCTGCACGAACGGCTGCAGCACCAATTTCATGACGAAGGGTTTTGCCAATCGCAATGGATGGGCTTTCTTCTAAGACCTTTTGGTTATTCCGTTGGAGTGAACAATCCCGTTCACCAAGATGGACAACATGACCCTCTTGATCTGCAAGAATCTGAACTTCGATATGACGAGCTGGATAAATCACACGCTCAAGATACATAGCGCCATTTCCAAAATTGGCCTTAGCTTCACTGGATGCTGTCTCAAAGGCTGCGACCAAGTCTTCTGCCTTTTCAACCTTACGAATCCCTTTTCCACCACCACCTGCCGATGCCTTAAGCATGACTGGATAGCCAATTTTTTCTGCAACTGCAAGCGCCTCTTCAGCCGTGTGAACTTCACCATCAGATCCTGGGATAACTGGAACCCCAGCCTTGATCATTTGCTCACGCGCATTGATCTTATCTCCCATGGTATCCATCACAGCACCAGAAGGGCCGATGAACTTAATCCCTACTTCATCACACATCGTGGCAAATTTGGAGTTTTCGCTAAGAAATCCAAAACCTGGATGGATGGCTTCTGCTTCTGTCAAGACCGCAGCAGACAAAATTGCATTGATATTGAGATAAGATTCTGTCGCCTTACCAGGTCCGATACAGATAGCTTCATCCGCTAGGAGTGTGTGAAGGGCTTCCTTATCAGCAGTTGAATAAACTGCCACGGTCGCAATGCCCAATTCACGCGCAGCTCGAATAATGCGAACCGCAATCTCACCACGGTTGGCAATCAAAATTTTACGAAACATGGAGAACCTCCTTAGTTTCCAATTGCAAAGGTAAGAGTACCACTCGCTGCAAGCTTACCATCTACTTCAGCCTTTGCTTCAACCACAGCAATCGTACCACGACGTTTAACAAAAGTAGCCGTCATGACTAATTGGTCACCTGGTACAACTTGCTTCTTGAACTTAACCTTGTCCATGCCAGCGTAGAAGACCAGTTTCCCTTTATTTTCAGGTTTGGACAATTCCAAGACACCAGCAGTCTGAGCCAAGGCCTCCATGATAAGAACACCTGGCATGACTGGGTATTGAGGAAAATGACCATTGAAGAAAGGTTCGTTGATGGTCACATTTTTAATGGCAACAATGGTATCTTCGCTCACTTCCAAGACACGATCCACTAGGAGCATGGGGTAGCGATGGGGTAGAGCTTCTTTGATTCCTTGAATATCGATCATTTGATACGTACCAATCCTTTACCGAACTCAACCATTTCTTCATTTGAAACGAGAATTTCTGTCACCACACCATCTTTAGGTGCAGGGATTTCATTCATGACTTTCATGGCTTCGATGATCACCAAAGTCTGACCTTTTTTAACACTGTCTCCGACTGTGACAAAGGCAGGTTTATCTGGTCCAGCAGCCAAGTAAGCCACCCCTACAAGTGGACTTTCAACGACATCACCCGCTGGAGCAACCGTCGTTTCAGCTGGTGCTGGAGCTTCTTCCACTGCACTCTCAACTGGAGTTGAAGGGGCCGAAACTACTGGACTTGCAGCTACTGCAGCTGGCGCTGGAACAACTTGAGCTGGTACTTCAGAAGCCATTCTTGCTTCATTCTTACTGAACTGCAATTCGTCCGTTCCATTTTTATAAGAAAATTCTCTCAAACTTGATTGGTCAAATTGAGCCATCAAGTCCTTGATCTCATTTAAATTCATAATTATTTATTCTCCCAACGTTTGAAAGCAAGAACCGCATTGTGTCCACCAAAACCAAAAGTGTTTGAAATAGCATAAGGGATTTCTTGCTCCAATCCTTGTCCATAAACGACATTCGCTTCGATATAGTCTGACAACTCACTTGTTCCAGCTGTCATTGGTACATAGTTATGACGCATGGCTTCAATGGTAGCGATGGCTTCTACTGCCCCTGCAGCACCAAGCAAGTGTCCTGTAAAGGACTTGGTTGAAGATACAGGTACTTCTTTACCAAGGACAGCTACAATCGCACCACTTTCTCCTTTTTCATTAGCAGGAGTTGAAGTTCCGTGGGCATTGACGTAAGCCACTTGCTCTGGAGAAATTTCTGCTTCTTCCAAAGCCAACTTCATAGCCTTAATCGCACCTTGACCTTCTGGATGAGGTGAAGTCATATGGTAAGCATCACAGGTATTACCATAACCAACTACTTCAGCCAAGATAGTTGCACCACGTTTTTCAGCATGTTCAAGACTTTCAAGAACCAGCATTCCAGAACCTTCTCCCATGACAAAACCGTTACGGTCTTTGTCAAATGGAATAGAAGCACGAGCTGGATCTTCTGTAGTTGATAGGGCTGTCAAAGCTTGGAATCCAGCAATGGCAAAAGGAGTGATAGATGATTCTGATCCACCAACTAACATGACATCTTGGAAACCAAACTTGATAGAACGGAAGGCATCCCCAATGGCATCGTTTGATGAGGCACAGGCTGTATTGATTGATTTACAGATACCGTTTGCTCCGAAACGCATAGCAACATTTCCTGAAGCCATATTTGGCAAGGCTTTTGGAAGTGTCATTGGTTTAACGCGTTTTGGACCTTTGTCATGAAGACGGATAACCTGATCTTCGATTTCTTTAATTCCCCCAATACCAGAAGCCACGATGACACCAAAGCGATCTTTATCAATTGCTTCTACATCAAGATTTGCATTTGTCACCGCTTCTTGAGCCGCATACAAGGCATACAAAGAATAGTTGTCAAAACGGTTGGTATCTTTTTTGACAAAGTATTTATCAAATGGGAAATCTTGAACTTCTGCTGCATTGTGCACAGCAAATTCGCTGTGGTCAAATTTAGTGATTTCTCCAATTCCAATCTTACCAGTTTGCAAACTGTTCCAAAATTCTTCTGGAGTATTTCCAATCGGAGAGGTCAATCCGTAACCTGTTACTACAACTCGATTTAGTTTCATCTGTCTTACCTATATCTTTCCTTATTTTTTACATGCTAAGTCCGCCATCAACAGCGAGAACTTGTCCAGTTAAATAATCCTGTCCAGCCAGGAACACTGTAGCATCTGCGATATGTTCTGCTTGACCGAACTGTTTCATTGGGATTTGGGCCAATGTCGCTTCCTTAACCTTATCAGACAAAACAGCAGTCATATCTGACTCGATCATCCCTGGTGCAAGAGCATTTACGCGTACGTTGCGATTGGCAACTTCACGTGCAACTGACTTGGTAAAACCAATCAAACCTGCTTTAGAAGCTGCATAGTTGGCTTGTCCGATATTTCCCATCAAACCGACCACACTAGACATGTTAATAATCGCACCTTCACGTGCCTTGATCATCTGTTTCAATACTGCTTGCGTCATGTTGAAGGCACCTGTCAAGTTGATCTTAATCACTTTTTCAAAGTCTTCTTCGGTCATCTTGAGCATAAGCGTATCTTGAGTGATCCCAGCATTGTTGACCAAGACATCGACAGAACCGAGTTCTGCAATCGCTTGATCTATCATACGCTTGGCATCTGCAAAGTCTGAAACATCACCTGAGATCGGTACTACTTTGACGCCGTAGTTTGAAAACTCAGCCAGCAATTCTTCTGAGATTGCTCCTCGACTATTCAAGACTACATTAGCGCCTAGGTGGGCAAATTTGTGAGCAATGGCAAGTCCGATGCCACGACTTGAACCTGTTACAAAGACATTTTTGTTTGTAAGTTGCATTCTATTTCTCCTGTTTCCTGTTGTATTTTGTGGGAGAAGGGATCATTAGTTTCCTAACAAAGCATCCAAGCTTGCTTGGTCTTCAACGTTAGCTAGCTGAGCTGTTTTATCGATTTTTTTGACAAAGCCTGACAGGACCTTTCCAGGACCAATTTCAATAAAGTTGGTTACCCCAGCATCCTGCATCACAGCAATACTTTCATAAAAACGAACAGGTTCTTTGACCTGACGCGTCAAGAGCTCTTGGATTCGATCTTTTCCCATAACAGCAGCTTCCGTATTGCCGACTAGAGGGCAAGTAAAGTCAGAGAAACTCACTCCCTCAAGAGCTCCAGCTAATTGCTGACTGGCTGGCTCAAGAAGTGCTGTATGGAAAGGACCAGATACATTTAAAGGAATCAATCGTTTTGCTCCTGCTTCCTGCAAGAGTTCAACTGCGCGGTCAACCGCAGCCACCTCACCACCGATAACGATTTGGCTTGGGGTGTTGTAGTTAGCTGGAGTCACTACTCCAACTTTAGAGGCTGTTTCACAAGCTTCCTCAATCACTTCAACTGGAGTATTAAGAACGGCAACCATCTTTCCAGAGCCTGCAGGTGCAGCCTCTTCCATATAAGCACCACGCTTAGCAACCAATGCAACTGCCTCTTCAAAGTCCAAGGCACCACTTGCTACAAGAGCCGAATATTCTCCGAGGGACAGCCCTGCCACCATATCCGGCTGGTAACCCTTTTCTTTCAATAGTCGGTAAATAGCAACCGAAGTCGCTAAAATAGCTGGTTGCGTATAGCGAGTCTGGTTTAACTTGGCTTCTTCCTTATCAATCAAATCACGAAGGTCATAACCCAAAACCTGACTGGCTTGGTCAATTGTTTCCTTGACGATAGGATAGCGATCATAGAGATCACGCCCCATCCCTAGATACTGAGCACCTTGACCGGCAAATAGAAAGGCTGTTTTAGTCATTTCTTACAACTCCTGCCCAACGAGAGGCTTCTTCTTGAATTTTTTTGGCTGCACCATAGTATAGATCTTTTAGGATTTCTTCGACAGTTTCCTCTTTAGAAACCAAACCAGCGATCTGACCTGCCATGACAGATCCACCTTCTACATCTCCATGAACAACGGCTTTAGCAAGAGCACCAGCCCCCATTTGTTCAAAGATTTCCAAGTCTGGATTTTCTTGTTTAAAGGCATCTTTTTCAGCCTGCTCAAAGTCACGTGTCAACTGATTTTTAATGGCGCGAACAGCATGTCCAAAATGTTGAGCTGAAATAGTCGTATCGATATCACGCGCTTTTAAGATTTTTTCCTTGTATTTTGGATGGGCGTTAGATTCCTTAGCTACTACGAAACGCGTACCAACTTGAACGGCCTCTGCACCAAGCATAAAGCCTGCAGCGACACCTTCACCGTCCGCAATTCCTCCAGCTGCGATAACTGGAATTGAAACAGCTGCAGCAACTTGGCGTACCAAGGTCATCGTTGTTAATTTACCAATATGTCCGCCGGCTTCCATTCCCTCTGCAATAACTGCATCTGCACCAATTTTTTCCATGCGTTTTGCCAAAGCAACACTTGGAACAACAGGAATAACTGTAATTCCTGCATCATGGAAACGAGTCATGTATTTACTTGGATTTCCTGCACCAGTTGTAACCACCTTGACCCCTTCTTCAATCACGAGATCAACGATGTCTTCTACAAAAGGTGACAAGAGCATGATGTTGACACCAAAAGGTTTGTCCGTAAGTAATTTGATTTTATCGATATTAGCCTTTACGACCTCTTTAGGTGCATTTCCACCACCGATAATTCCCAGACCACCAGCTTTTGATACCGCACCAGCCAAGTCACCATCAGCAACCCAGGCCATTCCTCCTTGAAAAATAGGATAATCAATGTTCAATAATTCTGTAATACGTGTTTTCATAGTGCCTCCATCATTCCTTGCTTACGTAATAGTTCGATGAGTTTATCATTTGAGTTTCAAACTATTACCTAAACAAGAGGGAGCGGGTCTCCCCTACTCCTTCTAGTAATATGTTAATTATTTTGTTTGCTCTTCAACGTAGGCAACCAAGTCACCAACTGTTTTTAAGTTATCTTCTGCTTCGATTTGGATATCGAAAGCATCTTCGATTTCAGAGATTACTTGGAACAAGTCCAATGAATCTGCATCCAAATCATCAAAAGTAGATTCAAGTGTTACTTCTGATGCGTCTTTCCCAAGTTCTTCAACGATAATTTCTTGTACTTTTTCAAATACTGCCATGATAGGACTCCTTTAAAATATAAAAAATTTATAACTATGTGTTTACCACATGATTACCTAGATTGTAAGAATGAGTGTGCCCCATGTCAAGCCTCCACCGAAGCCTGATAGGAGAATCGTCTGGCTACCATCTAAACGAATCTTGCCATTCTCCACACACTCTGAGAGCAAAATCGGGATACTTGCTGCACTGGTATTTCCATACTCCATCATATTGGCAGGAAGTTTGTCTCGGTCTACACCAATCTTCTTAGCCATCTTATCCAAAATGCGGATATTTGCCTGATGAAGCAAGAGATAATCCAATTCCGATGCTGCGATTGGACTATTTTCAATAGTCTCTTTGATTGATCTAGCAACATCTCGATTTGCAAAATCAAAAACTGCTCGTCCATCCATCTTCAAAAAAGCAGGAACTGCCTCTTGATCTGAGAAGGGCGAAGTCAGAGCCGTTTGGGCACAGGTCAAACACTCGCTCCGAGAGCCATCCGTATAGAGACTTTCCACAAGGAAGTGACGTGTTTCGCTCGCTTCCAAGAGANCCCCGCCTGCACCATCTCCAAAGAGAACAGCTGTCGAACGATCAGACCAATCAACCGCCTTAGATAAGGTCTCAGCTCCGATAACAATCCCTTTCTTGAACTGTCCAGAGCTTAAAAACTTTTCAGCAGTTGAGAGAGCAAATACAAAGCCACTGCAAGCTGCTGTCAAATCAAAGGCAAAAGCTCTATGCGCTCCGATATTTGCCTGAACCCGAGCTGCCGTAGAAGGCATCATCGAGTCTGGGGTAATCGTCGCTACAATGATAAAATCAATCTGATCCGCTTTTATGCTCGCCTTAGCCAGCAAACTCTTGGCAACTTCTGTCGCCAAATCACTCGTTGACTCCGTTTTCGAAATATGTCTCTGTTTAATTCCTGTACGGCTTGAAATCCACTCATCGCTTGTATCCATGATCTGAGCCAAGTCTTGATTAGTGACCACTTGCTCTGGAACATAATGAGCAACCTGGCTTATTTTTGCAAAAGCCATTATTTCAAATCCTCCAAAAATTGATAAAGATTAGTCAAGCCCCTGCCCATCACTTCTATTTCTTCAGAACTCATACCATCGATAATTTTTTCGACCATGGCCTTGTGGAAACGTTTATGAAGGCGGTGAACCAAACGACCTTTCTTTGTCAAATGCAGATAGACCACACGACGATCCTGATCAGAACGAATGCGCTCAACATAACCTTTTCTTTCGAGATTATTCAAGCTGGTCGTAACAGTTCCAAGAGTGACCATCAGTTCTTTAGAAACCTTACTTGGTGTCGCCTCTGGGAACTTCCCAATCACATCAATCGTGTGCATTTCTTTGATGGAGATGTCTTTGAAACGACTACCTCGTAAGCTAACCTCCTCAATCACAAGGACATTATTAAAAATAGATGTTAAATACTCATTCACTTGTTGGTAGTCCAAAGTATTCCCTCCTTCTCAAAAAAACTTTTGTATTCAAAACATTTGACAAAAAAAGTATATCAAACTTCAAAGAATTGCGCAAGTATTTTTTTATTTTCCTGAAAATTTTGGTCGTCTTCTTTCAGAATGAGCTCGGACTCCTTCTTTAAAATCTTCAGTCAAAGACAAAGATTCTTGCAACTTTAATTCCAATTCAGCATACTGTTGCCAATCCTTAAATTGGCTTTCCCAAACCAACTTTTTAATGGCTGCGTATGAGTTTGCTGAGCCTCGTCTTAATTTCTTCAGAACTTGTTCTCTTGTCTTTTCTAGCTTATCTGCCTCGCAGACACGGTATACCACGCCCCATTCCAGTGCTTTTTCTGCAGTCAAAGCTTCTCCTGTCATGGCAAGTTGCGCAGCTCGTGTTACCCCGATACTACGACTCAAGAGATGGATCCCACCAGCGTCTGGCGCCAATCCCACTCCAACAAAGGCTTGTATAAACTTAGCCTTATCAGTCGCCAAACAAAAATCGACTGCCACTGCCATATTGGCTGCAGCGCCAGCAACCGCTCCATCTACCTCCATCAAGACAGGTTTAGGAATTTGCTTGATTTTATATGAAATTGTATTGACTAATTCTGCAATCTTATTCAAAGAAGGAATGTCATCCTCATCCACTGCACGCTTCATCTCAACCAAATCTCCCCCAACTGAAAAGACCTTCCCATTCGCGTTAATCAAGATAAACTGAACAGCTTGATCCTGTTCTGCTAAGGTTAAAGCTTCTAAAATCTCCTCACACATTGGGATATGGAAACCATTTGCCACTTCGGGACGATTCAAAGTAATGATAGCAAGATCATCTAGGATCTGATATAGGATATGATTCATAGCTTCTCCTTTTATAAGGTGATAAAATTATTTCATTGTCAAAGTATACCTTTTTTTAGATAAAGAGGCAAGAGAAAACCAATCGAAAGTGTCTCGGCTGATCAAAACGCTCACTTTATCCTAAAGACTATACTATTTTCTTCATTGAAAAAAGGCCCTCTTTCTGCTATAATCGTATAAAATACTTACTTGAGGAGTCCTTATGAAGGTTGTAAAATTTGGCGGAAGCTCACTTGCCTCTGCTAGTCAGTTAGAAAAAGTTTTAAACATCGTTAAAAGCGATAAAGAGCGCCGTTTTGTAGTCGTTTCTGCACCGGGTAAACGCAACGCTGAAGATACCAAAGTTACAGATGCCTTGATCAAATACTATCGTGATTATGTAGCAGGAAATGATATCAGCAAGAGCCAAAACTGGATCATCGATCGCTATGCGGCTATGGTGAGCGAACTAGGCTTAAAACCATCAGTTCTAGAAAAAATTTCTAAAAGCATCCGTACCTTAGCGACTCTTCCTATTGAGGAAAATGACTTTCTCTATGACACCTTCCTAGCGGCTGGAGAAAACAACAATGCCAAACTTATCGCAGCTTACTTTAACCAAAACGGCATCGATGCGCGCTATGTTCACCCTAGAGAAGCTGGGATTGTTGTCACAAGTGAACCAGGAAACGCACGTATCATTCCATCTAGTTATGACAAGATTGAAGGCTTGGCTGATAGCAACGAAGTCCTTGTCATCCCAGGTTTCTTTGGTGTGACTAAGGAAAATCAAATCTGTACCTTCTCCCGTGGTGGATCCGACATAACTGGTTCCATCATCGCTGCCGGTGTCAAAGCCGACCTCTACGAAAACTTTACAGATGTCGATGGTATCTTTGCTGCCCATCCAGGTATCATTCACCAGCCTCATTCTATCCCTGAATTGACCTACCGTGAGATGCGGGAATTGGCTTATGCAGGTTTCTCAGTCCTTCACGATGAAGCCCTTCTTCCTGCCTACCGAGGAAAAATCCCTCTCGTTATCAAAAACACCAATAACCCTGACCATCCGGGTACTCGTATCGTTCTAAAGCATAGCAGTGATAAATTCCCAGTCGTTGGAATCGCTGGTGATTCTGGCTTTGTCAGCATCAATATGTCGAAATACCTCATGAACCGTGAAGTTGGATTTGGACGCAAGGTTCTGCAAATCCTTGAAGATCTTAACATCGGATGGGAACACATGCCAACAGGTATCGACGATCTTTCGATCATTCTCCGCTCCCGTGAGTTGACTCCTATCAAAGAAGAAGAAATTCTGCGTCAGCTCGTTCAAAAGGCTGAAGTGGACCATGCCGAAATCGAACATGATCTTTCAATCATTATGATTGTCGGAGAAAAGATGAAGAGTCATATCGGGGTAACTGCTACTGCAACACGTGCTTTGTCTGAGAATAAAATCAACATCCAGATGATGTCCCAAGGTTCAAGCGAAGTTTCCATCATGTTTGTTGTCAATAAAGATCAAGAAAAGGCAGCTATCAAGGCTCTCTATCATGCCTTTTTCGATGAAAGTAAGGAAGACTAATCATGGCCCAATCTCTCAATAAAGTCATTGACCTCCAAACCACTGGAACATCTTACCTCTCTATCTCTGGAAAGGTTGGAAAATTTCTAGTCGGGGACCAAGCCTTGGAGTTTTATCCTGATGTCAATGTCGAACAATATATCCAGATCCCCTGGTCTAGCATTCAGCAAATCGGAGCCAACGTAAATGGCCGCAAAATCAGCCGTCACTTTGAAGTCTTCACTGATCAAGGAAAATTCCTCTTTGCTTCCAAAGACTCTGGAGCTATTCTCAAAATCGCTCGAGAAAAACTTGGCAATGACAAAGTTGTGAAACTTCCTACTTTACTCCAGACCATTGGACAAAAATTTAAAAATCTATTTGCAAAAAAGTAGAAACTTTAGTATAATCATAGCAACGGATAAGTAGGTTATCCTCTTCTTTCAGAAAGTCTGCGGGTGCTGCGAGCAGATAGGAGGGATAGGTGAAATTCTACCGTTATTCACAATTAAATACAGAATCAAGTGCACACCTGTGAAGTTGGATGGAACCGTGGCCCTGCCACTCCAACGCTTTGTTAGGTGTGCTTTTTTCATAAAGGAGTTCTTATGTTAGATATCAAACGTATTCGTACAGACTTTGATGCTGTCGCTGAAAAATTGGCTACACGTGGTGTAGATGCTGCTGTTTTGAATGAGATGAAAGAAATCGACGCTAAACGTCGTGACATCTTGGTCAAGGTTGAAAATCTCAAGGCAGAACGTAACACAGTTTCTGCAGAGATTGCTCAAGCCAAGCGCAACAAGGAAAATGCTGATGACAAGATTGCCGCTATGCAAGCTCTATCTGCTGAGGTCAAATCCTTGGATGCTGAATTAGCAGCAATCGATGCTAAATTGACAGAATTTACCACTACTCTTCCAAACATCCCAGCTGAAAGCGTTCCTGTTGGAGCTGATGAGGATGACAATGTGGAAGTTCGCCGTTGGGGAACTCCGCGCGAGTTTGACTTCGAGCCAAAAGCTCACTGGGATCTGGGTGAAGACCTCGGTATCCTTGACTGGGAACGTGGTGGAAAAGTGACGGGTGCTCGTTTCCTTTTCTATAAAGGGCTTGGCGCCCGTTTGGAACGTGCCATCTATAACTTTATGTTGGATGAGCATGGCAAGGAAGGCTATACGGAAGTCATCACACCTTACATGGTTAACCACGATTCTATGTTTGGTACTGGTCAATATCCAAAATTCAAGGAAGATACCTTTGAATTGAGTGACACCAACTATGTCTTGATTCCGACCGCTGAAGTTCCTCTGACCAACTACTACCGTGATGAAATCCTTGACGGAAAAGACCTGCCAATCTACTTCACTGCTATGAGTCCATCTTTCCGTTCCGAAGCGGGTTCTGCTGGTCGTGATACACGTGGCTTGATCCGTTTGCACCAATTCCACAAGGTTGAAATGGTCAAATTTGCCAAACCAGAAGAATCTTATGAAGAATTGGAAAAAATGACAGTCAACGCTGAAAACATCCTTCAAAAACTCAATCTTCCATACCGTGTGGTTGCGCTCTCTACTGGAGATATGGGCTTCTCAGCTGCCAAAACGTACGACTTGGAAGTTTGGATTCCAGCACAAAATACTTACCGTGAAATCTCAAGCTGTTCAAATACAGAAGATTTCCAAGCTCGTCGTGCTCAAATCCGTTACCGTGATGAAGCCGATGGCAAGGTGAAACTCCTTCACACCTTGAACGGTTCTGGACTTGCAGTTGGACGTACGGTGGCTGCTATTCTTGAAAACTACCAAAATGAAGATGGATCTGTGACTATTCCAGAAGCACTTCGTCCATACATGGGTGGCGCTGAAGTTATCAAACCATAAAAAAATAAGGCCTAGCTAGATAATAGCTAGACCTTTTTTCGTAACCAAATTAGATAACCACTCAAGACAAAGAGTAAAATAATCAGGCAAAGGAGGGTTTCAGCCAATACCAGATAATCCAGAAAAGGAAGTTTCAAAATTCCCTGAGCCATCTTGAGCGAGGTAGCTGTGATAATAGTTGGGAAGGTGAGGGCTGAGAAAGCTGGTTGAAAGCCTCCTTTGACAATCTTCGGTAACCGGATCATTACAAAGAAATAGAAGGCTTGAGAAGCTAATATCATGATTAGGAGAGACCAGGTCGGAAGAGTAACTCCACCGATACGCACCAGAGCTGCTAAGAGCAAAGAAAAAGGAGCACAGTAGATTCCTTCTTGCCCTAGTAGGGCTGGAGTCAATGGCTGTTTCTTTAGATCACTGTAAATCAACGGATAGAGAAAACAAGTAGCTAGAAAGCCGAAAGTCACCGTTAGGTAGGCAATCTGAATCAGACCAACGACTGGATAGGTCAAGGCTGCCACTGCTATTCCCACATAAAGTACTGTCCAGCTTGGTGTTGCACTGGCTCTTTCCTCCACTCCAACAAAGCGACGAGAAAAATAAGCGATCAAAGCAAGATCCAAAATAAAAGAAAACCACCACAAAAGCTGGGCTAGGATAGGCATAGACGGAACTAGTCGCAAGACATAAGTCGAGAAAATCATCCCAGCCATGGGAAAAGTGGCCATCCCAGATAAGAGGGGGGCTTTGGTCAATTCTCGCTTGGTTTCAGACCAATTTCCTAGATGAAGAAGGAGAAAGAAAATCCATAAGACCAATCCAGTCAAACTAAATAGGTGCGAAAGAACAGGCCAAGTATCCGCAATCAGGTTTCCTGCACCTGCCAAACCTAACAAACAACCAGAAAATACCAAGGGGAGTTTTTTCATGGCAACCTCCGTTAATCATATTATTATCAGTATAGCATAAAAGCCTTTAAAATAGCATAGAAAAATGAAGACTGGGTAGATCAGCCTTCATTTTATTTATGATTCGAACTAGGCATAGGGTTGTAATTCTGGGTTAATAGGCGTATTGGCTAGGTTGTTGGCATAGTTGCAAAGGCTAGCAAGACTAACACCGAGAACCACATCCAAGGCATTTTGTTGCGTGTAGCCAGCTTCCAAAAATTCAGTCAAGGCTTCATCTCCTACACGCCCTTTGGTATTGATGACTGTCAAGGTAAACTTAGCTAGAGTATCTAGCTTTGAGTCTGTCTCGATTGGAGTACGGTTGCGGAGAGCTTGAAGAAGATCATCATTCATCTGGATTTGTTTGATTGAAAAGGCAGTATGACCAGCGACGCAGAAAGCACAACCATTGGTTACAGCAGCTGTGATTTGCACCACTTCCCTCTCAACTGGGGTTAGGCTATTACGGCGGTTGATGGCTCCGACAGTTCGGTAGGCTTCTAGAGCAGTAGGAGCATTGGCCAAGAGGCCGATCAGATTGGGAATATAGCCATTGTTATCTTTTTCTACTGTTTCAAGAACTTCTTTCACTTCTGCTGGTGCTGATTCTACTGTGTGGATGGTAAATATTGTCATAAGAAACCTCTTTTCATTTTATTGTCATTTAGTCTATCATAGAATTTTCCCCTTGGATAATATATATTTTCAATCGCCATGATAGGAAATGTCTATGAAATGAAAAAAATCACACTAAAAGTGTGATTGGATTAGTTCTTAAAATACTTCTTAGTCTCAGCAACAACTACTGGCGACAAGACCAAAAGGGCAATCAAGTTAGGCAAGGCCATCAAGGCATTGACGATATCCGCAATAATCCAGACCATGTCCAACTCGATAAAACCTCCCAATAAGACCATGAGCACAAAGACAACTCGATAGAGCCAGATAAAGCGAACGCCAAAGAGAAACTCGAAACAGCGCTCTCCGTAGTAATTCCAGCCGAGAATTGTCGTAAAGGCAAAGAGAACCAAAAATATGGTCAAAAGAGCAGGCCCAAAATTTGAAAAAATTGTTGAGAAGGCTGACTGGGTAAGTGCTACTCCATTCAAATCACCGCTCCAAACTCCAGTTACCAAGATTGTCAGACCTGTCAGAGTACAGATAATCAAAGTATCAATAAAGGTTCCTGTCATGGAAATCAAGCCTTGCTCAACAGGCTCATTAGTCTTAGCTGCAGCCGCTGCAATGGGAGCAGAACCAAGACCAGATTCGTTAGAAAAGACTCCTCGCGCCACACCATTTTGGATAGCCATCCGAATGCTGGCACCTGCAAAACCACCTACCGCAGCAGCTGGACTAAAGGCTGAGGTAAAGATTAGTGCAAGTGTGGCTGGGATTTTCTCGATATTAAAGAAAATCACAATCAAGGTTCCTAGAATATAGACGATGGCCATAAAAGGAACAACTGCTGTAGAAACCTTGGAAATGGATTTGAGTCCACCAAAGACTGCAATCGCAACAAAAACAGACAAAACGAGAGCCGTGATGGCTGGATCAATTTGAGCTGTATTTTGGATAGATTCTGTAATCGAATTGACTTGGGTGAAGGTACCAATCCCTAGAAGGGCTACCAATACACCCGCTAGGGCAAAGAAGATAGCAAGGGGGC
Organism: Streptococcus oralis; assembly: GCF_003944215.1. Classification (GTDB taxonomy): domain Bacteria; phylum Bacillota; class Bacilli; order Lactobacillales; family Streptococcaceae; genus Streptococcus; species Streptococcus oralis_BI. The sequence continues at coordinate 36,117 of NZ_RJVZ01000002.1, forward strand.
GCCACTTTTCCCCCATTCCCAAAAGGATGTAATGCATGGGCCCTCCAGCTACAGCGCCGTTTGCATCCTTGCTACGGTATTTGATAGCCAGTAAACCTTCTGCATACTTGGTTGCCATCCCAAAGAAGGCAGCCATCCACATCCAAAAGAGAGCGCCTGGTCCCCCAACCTTAATGGCTGTCGCGACCCCGATGATATTTCCCGTACCAACGGTGGCGGCTAGAGCCGTACATAAAGCGGCAAAGCTCGACACATCGCCATGCCCCTTGTCCTTGGTAAAAATCAACTGAAAGGCCTTAGGGAGACGAGCCACCTGCAAAAGGCCTAGTCGGATGGTCAAATAGATACCCGTTCCGACCAATAAGATCAAGAGGGGAGGCCCCCAAACGAAAGCATCAAGCGCTTTTAGCAATTCTAACATGTCCTACTCCTATCCTTCAACCCCAAAAGAAAGAGCACATGCAAGATACATGTACTCTGGAATGCTTAGATAAATGCCTAAAAGCGGTCTATCCTAGCTCTGTCCTTTTACCTGAGAGTTTGAGCAGTTACCTGCCTTGCCCCTTCGGTGCCTTTACGGTCTCTCCAGAGTTCCGTCCATTTACAGTCATGGAAAACAAACCTTTCTCCACTTCTATTAAACTTCATTCGGTGTTGGTGTTTTATTTTTTATTATTCTACAAGAAAAGTTAGCCTTTGTCAATGTTTTCTATGAAAATTTTTAGTTTTCATTGCTTTTTTTCAGAAAGAGCGAATCCTTCTTCTCTCTATCCTTTAAAGGTCACAATGGTGGCGCCACTGCCTCCAGCATTCTGTGGGGCATAGCCAAAACTCTTGACATGCTTGTTTCTTTGTAGGTATTTGGTGACGCCCTCACGGATGACTCCCGTTCCGATACCATGGATGATATCGACTTGAGCCATATTATTAAGCAGGGCTTGGTCGATAAAGGCATCCAGCTCATTCATGGCCTCTTCGTACCGTTTGCCTCGGAGATCTAGTCTGGCTTGCGGGCCACGACCAGAAGCACGTTTGACGACATTGACTTGTTTTTTCTTGACTGAAGCTTCTTGTTGAGCCTGAACAAGATCAAATTCCTTCTCTTCCAAGGTCATCTTGATCAAACCAACTTGGGCTTCCCAACGGCCGTCCTTAAGTTGATTGGTCAAGGTTCCACGTTGTCCATAACTGAGAACCACAATGTCATCTCCCACCTTTGGAGCTCGTTTTTTCTTGGCCTTTTGAAGGACCTTGTTTTTAGACAAGTCGACTTTTTCAGGAGCCAGTTTTTTCAGCTCTGCCTTGGCTTCGATGATTTCATGGGGTTTAAGTTGAGACTTGCTGTGAAGATTCTTGAGAATCTGGTCACTCTCACTTAGAGCGAGTTCCACAATCTCAGCAGCCTGTTCACGCGCCTTGTTAAGCTCGGTTTCCTTTTCACGATTGAGCTCGTTGTAGAGTTTTTTGAGCGCTCGGTTCATCTTAAGGTTTTCTTGCTCCACCTCACGGATATTGTCCAAGCGTTTACGGCTTTCAAGCGTTTGCTCTTCCAATTGTTCAATGATACGGTTGACATCATTATCTTGGTTGACCTGCTGACTGGCATCTCCTACGATGACATCTGACAAGCCCAGACGTTTGGCAATTTCAAAGGCATTGCTTCGACCAGGAACTCCCTGCATAAAGCGATAGGTCGGACGCAAGCTGGCTGTATCAAACTCCATGCTGGCATTTTGCACAAAGGCTGTCTCGATACCATAAGCCTTGAGTTCTGGATAGTGGGTCGTCGCCATGGTCTTAACCTGACGGAGACGAAGATCCTCCAGAATAGCCATAGCAAGGGCTGCTCCTTCCTGCGGATCGGTACCTGCCCCAAGCTCATCTAGCAATAAGAGCGAATGTTGGTTGACCTTGCCAAGAATATCTACGATATTGGTCATGTGGCTGGAGAAGGTAGACAAGCTTTGCTCGATAGACTGCTCATCCCCGATATCTGCGAAGATTTCTTCGAAAATACCGACACGGCTTCCCCTATCAGCTAAAATGGGCAATCCAGATTGGGCCATGAGTTGAGTCAAGCCCAAGGTTTTGAGCATGATGGTCTTCCCACCAGTATTGGGACCTGTAATGACAATGGCCGTTAATTCCTTACCAAAGTGTACATCGTTTGCGACAGCATTTTTGACCAAAGGATGGCGAACATGAAGGAGTTGAATCTCTTGGTTCTCTGAAAGTTGAGGAACAACTGCTTGCATTTCTTGAATGAAACGCACTTTGGCACGAATCAAGTCTAAATGGCCGATAATCCAAGCGTCATTAGCAATCTCTGCAGCATGAGGGCGGACCCGTTCTGATAGTTCCTGCAGGATGCGAATCATCTCATAGCGTTCGTCAGCTCGGAAACTAGCGATTTCTTCGCTCAGTTTGACGACCTCCCGTGGCTCGATATAAACCGTATTACCACTAGCAGAGATATCATGGACAACACCTGCAATCTTATTGCGATAGGTGTTCTTGACTGGTAAGACTTGACGGCCATTTCTGCTGGCAATAATCCCTTCCGTCAACATCTGCGCTTTTTGTTTAAGTAAGTCTTGCAAGACATCTCGAACTTGACTCTCGCTATCATGGATTTTCCGACGGATGCGTGCTAGCTCTTCACTGGCGAAATTTTCGATAAACCCTGCATCATTTAGGGATTGAAGACTCCCTTGCAAGTGTGGGAAATCATGTAGTTTTTCAAACCATCTCGCCAACTGCTCCAAGCGTACGTTTTCAAGATTGGCATAAAAACCTTGCAACTCTCTGCTAGCAAGCAAGGCCCGTTTGAGGAGCAGGAACTCCTCAATATTGAGGTCCGCCCCCATCTCCAGACGCTTGCAGACAGCTGAAATCTCGCGTGTCGCTAGGATGGTAAAGTGAGGCTGCTCCACAAAAAGCGCCTGCATTTCCTCCATCTCTGTAAAGGCTTGTTTGATCTTGTCCACCTTGGCAGTCGGAGCCAAGCCTTTTAGCTCCTCTAGACCTTGTTCAGTCAGGAGATGAGGTTCAAACAAGGCTTTGATTTTATTAAATTCTAAGGTTTCTAGTATTTTTGTATTCATATTCTTTCCTTGTATGCTTGTTTACAAAATTATAGTAACTAGAGGTTTTGGACTTACCTCGTCCTAGTCGTCAAATCTGTAAACAAAGGGCTAGGAAAAATCCCGCCCTTTTTATCCGATTAAATTTGTCACCCAGAGTTGTTTGATAAAGTTTGTAGTGAAAGGGACACTTTGGATGATGTGTTTAGCTACGATACTTTTTTCAAGTGAATTTTGAATGACTGCCAGAGGCACCGTTGCAAGAATGGTCAAAGTCATTTGCAAGACAAATAAGGTTACCAATAGCGACAATAGGCCTGCTCCGATACGAAACCATTTGACATCGAGCTTTTTAGTTGGAATCAAGTGTAGAAACAAACCGATAAAACGTCCGATAGTGTAACAAATTCCGAAAACTAGAAGGTAGGCTATCCCCGCATAAAAGACCTTGTCTAGCTGAAAAAGCTGACCTGAAGGGAAGAAAAAGGTACCTTGTCCTTCCTGAGGATTGGCATAAGGGACAAGCAAGTGAAGTTGATCTCCCAGTGATTTATAAAACTGACCAGCAACAAAGGCTGAAATCACTGCAACGAGGAAATAATAAACTTGCAGCACCAGACCTCTACGGTAGCCGATGTAAAAACCCCAAGCTAGAACCAGTAAGAGAAGGATCGAAATCATAGGGAGTCCTCAATCTTGCTCTGCTCTTGTTTGACTGCCACTAGCTTATTTCGAAGGTCTTTAAGCTCCTGCTCCTTATCGTCAAACTCAATCTCACGACTAAGCTGCGTCGATAGGCTGTTAATCGCTAAAAGGAGGGCAATGGTTTCATCATCCGCCCCAGGCATTCGTTCCTTAATTGCTTGGTATTTTTCAGTCGCAACCTTAGCGATTTCCTCCATAAAGAGGTTGTCATGCTCGGTTGTCAAGGTTAATGTCTTTTTTCCGAATGTAAACTTATATCGATTTAGATTTGCCATAAAATTCACCTCACGATATTATACCAAATTTCGCTAACTTTGTCAGTTTTTACCAATTCTCCTGCTTTTGTGGTACAATAGAGACTATGGCAAGTATCACACTCACACCAAGTGAACAGAAAATTCAGAGTTTTTTAAGTCAATATCAGAAAGCTCTCGCTCCTAGTAAAAATCCCTATATCCGCTATTTTTTGCGACTGCCTCAGGCGACTGTTTCCATTTATACTTCTGGGAAAGTCCTCCTGCAGGGCGAAATGGCTGAGCAATACGCCAGTTTCTTTGGCTACCAAGTTCAACAAGAAAACATTGGACAAGATTTTCCTATGATTGGAACTGATGAAGTGGGGAATGGTTCCTACTTTGGTGGGCTTGCTGTCGTGGCTTCCTTTGTGACACCTGACCAGCATGACTTCTTGCGAAAACTGGGCGTGGGGGATTCAAAAACCCTGACAGACCAAAAGATTCATCAGATTGCCCCTATCCTCAAGGAAAAGATCCAACATCAAGCGCTCCTCCTTTCACCGAGCAAGTATAATGAAGTTATCGGAGAGCGTTACAACGCTGTTTCTGTAAAGATTGCCCTTCACAATCAGGCCATCTTTCTCCTGCTTCAAAAAGGAGTCCAGCCAAAAAAAATCGTCATTGATGCCTTTACAAGCCCTAAAAACTATGACAAGTACTTGGCGCAAGAAGCCAATCATTTTCCAAACAAGATCACTTTGGAAGAAAAAGCTGAGGGCAAATACCTGGCTGTTGCAGTTAGCTCTATCATCGCGCGGGATCTCTTCCTCGAAAACTTGGAAAATCTTGGACGAGAACTAGGCTATCAACTGCCAAGTGGCGCTGGAACTGCATCTGATAAGGTTGCTAGCAAAATCCTGCAGGCCTATGGTATGAAGGGACTTCATTTCTGCGCCAAACTGCATTTTAAAAACACTGAAAAAGCCAAAGCACTTCTAGAAAGGTGAGTTATGAATTCGTTTAAAACATTTCTAAAAGAATGGGGAGTTTTCTTCCTGATTATCGCGCTGGTGGGCTTTAGCCGCATTTTCCTTTGGAGCAATGTCCGTGTGGAAGGACACTCGATGGACCCTACCCTAGCTGACGGAGAGGTTCTATTCGTTGTTAAACACCTCCCAATTGACCGCTTCGACATTGTGGTTGCGCATGAGGAAGATGGAAATAAAGACATTGTCAAAAGGGTTATCGGCATGCCTGGAGATACCATCCGCTACGAAAATGATAAACTCTTTATCAACGGTGAAGAAACGAATGAACCCTACCTAGCTGAATACCTCAACTTGTTCAAAACAGAAAAGTTGCAAAATACCTATACTGGAAAAGGATTTGAAGGCAATAAGGGAGTTTACTTTAGAGAACTTGCTCAAAAAGCACAGGCCTTTACGGTCGATGTCAATTCCAATACCAGCTTCAGCTTTACTGTCCCTCAAGGCGAGTATCTTCTCCTTGGTGACGATCGTCTAGTCTCTAGCGACAGCCGCCATGTCGGCACCTTCAAGGCCAGCGATATCAAAGGCGAAGCAAAATTCCGTTTCTGGCCACTTAACCGTATCGGAACTTTTTAAGATAAGGAAGAGGCCGAGAATGCTAAGTCTCAGCCTCTTTTTCTATTGCGAGAAAAACCTTTTCGTCATCTAGCTTTTCAAAGTGGCCAAGAGGCCAATTCTCACGAACTCATGTAAAGGAAACCTATGGAAGTTTATTTTTCAGGCACCATTGAACGGATTATTTTTGAAAATCCCAGTAATTTTTATCGCATTCTCCTCCTAGATATCGAAGATACCAACGCGGAGGACTTTGACGATTTTGAAATCATCGTTACAGGAACCATGGCTGACGTGATTGAGGGCGAAGACTACACTTTTTGGGGGCAAATCGTTCAGCACTCCAAGTATGGTGAACAGCTACAGATCAGTCGCTATGAGCGAGCAAAACCCACTAGCAAGGGCTTGGTCAAATATTTCTCCAGCAGTCATTTCAAGGGAATTGGACTCAAAACTGCCCAAAAAATTGTGGATACGTATGGCGAAAATACCATAGACGAAATTCTGGAGCATCCTGAAAAGCTGAAAAGTATTGCTGGGCTCTCTGCCAAAAACCGTGAGGCTTTTGTCTCCACCCTCCGCCTCAACTATGGGACAGAAATGGTCTTGGCTAAACTGGCCAACTACGGCATTCCCAATAAACTAGCCTTTCAGATTCAAGACTTTTACAAAGACGAAACCCTGGATATTGTCGAAAATTATCCCTACCAACTGGTTGAAGATATCAAGGGCTTGGGCTTTACCATCGCTGACCAATTAGCCGCCGAACTAGGTATCGAAAGCCAAGCTCCCGAGCGCTTCCGTGCTGGCCTTGTCCACAGTCTCTTTCAAGGTTGTATGGATACGGGCGATACCTATATGGAGGCTCGAGATTTGCTGGAACAGACACTTACTCTCCTCGAGTCTTCCCGTCCCGTGGAACTCGATCCCAGCCAAGTAGCTCAGGAATTAGCTCATTTGATCGAAGAAGATAAAATCCAACAGGTGGATACCAAAATCTTTGATAACAGCCTCTTTTTCGCCGAAGAAGGCATCCGCAGTCACTTGGTTCGTATCCTTGAAAAAGGAAAGCAGAAAAGCCAGGATTTAGAAACCATTCAAAAGCATATCGCTAGTGTTGAGGAAGAACTGGGTATTGAGTATGATAGCATCCAAAAACAAGCTATCTGTGATGCCATCCAGAACAAGGTCTTTATCCTAACAGGTGGACCTGGTACTGGTAAGACAACTGTTATCAATGGAATTATCGCTGTCTATGCCCTGCTGGAAGGAGTCGATCTCAAGAAAAAGAGCAACTTACCTATTCTTCTCGCTGCCCCAACTGGTCGAGCCGCTCGACGCATGAATGAATTGACAGGTTTGCCTAGCGCTACCATTCACCGCCATTTGGGAATGACAGGGGACGATGATACCAGCCATCTGGAAGATTATCTGGATGCCGACTTTATTATCGTGGATGAATTCTCCATGGTGGACACTTGGCTAGCCAACCAACTCTTCTCCAACATTTCTTCTAACAGTAAAATTCTCATCGTGGGCGATAGCGACCAGCTACCTTCTGTTAGTCCTGGACAAGTCCTGGCTGATCTGCTCCAGATACCACTGATTCCGCAGACACGCTTGGAACGGATTTACCGTCAGAGCGAGGAATCAACTATCGTTACCTTGGCTAGCCAGATTCGACAAGGCATCTTGCCAACTGACTTTACCCAGAAAAAGGCAGACCGCTCCTACTTTGAAATTATGAGTAACCATATCCCAGCTACAATTGAGAAAATTCTTGGCGCTGCCCTCAGAAGTGGTATCCCGGCTCGCGATATTCAGGTGCTAGCGCCTATGTATCGAGGTACTGCTGGTATTGATGCCATCAACCAACTTATGCAAGACCTGCTCAATCCTCAGCAAAAAGGGCAAGTTAGCTTTGAAGCAACTCAATGTCACTATCGAACAGGGGACAAGGTCATTCACCTAGTCAACGATGCCGAAGTCAATGTCTTTAATGGAGACCTAGGCTACATCACTGACCTGATTCCTGGAAAATACACCGAGTCCAAACAAGACGAGATTTTCATTGATTTTGATGGCAATGAGGTCATCTACCCACGAAACGAATGGTACAAGATTCGACTAGCCTATGCCATGAGTATTCATAAGTCTCAGGGAAGTGAGTTTCCTGTTGTCATCCTGCCTATCACCAGTGCTAGCAAGCGCATGCTGGAACGCAATCTCATCTACACAGCTATCACACGTGCCAAGAGCAAGCTTATCCTTCTTGGCGAGTTACAGGCCTTTGACTATGCAGTCAAGCATATCGGAACTGCCCGCAAGACCTATCTGATTGAGCGTTTTCAGGACCTGATAGAAAAGACTGACCAAACCAACCCAGCCCCTAGCGAAACGACAAATCATGAGAATTCTCCTCTATCCTACATCCTCACTGAGGAAAACTGGTCTAGCATCCCAGCAATGATCGGGATTACAGATGCAGACCTCAAAGAGATTTTTGGAAAATAGATCATAAGAAAGCCCACCTAATCAGGTGGGCTTTTTCTCTTTCAAGATTATTTTACTGTTGCTGTATTTGTGATCAATTCAACAGCTTTTTTGATTGCGATATCGTGTTTCAACATATCAGCTGAAAGCAAGTTTTGAACTTGTGCAACTTCCATGTTGTAAGTTGCAGCCAATTGTTCGATTTCTTTTTGGATTTCTTCTTCAGTAGCGTCAAATCCTTCAGCTTTGGCAACTGCTTCGATTACAAGGTTAGTCTTCGTACGTGACTCAGCTTCTGCTTCGTATTGTTTGTGAAGGTCTTCTTGAGTAGTTCCTGTGATTTGGAAGTACATATCAGGGTTGATACCTTGACGTTGCAAGTTTCCAAGGAATTCATTTACTGAACGGTGAACTTCTTCGTGGATCATTTCTTCTGGAAGTTCTACGATTTCAGCGTTTTCTACAGCTTTATCGATTGCTGCGCCTTCAAGCGCATCTTTGTATGCTTCTTCTTTAGCAGCAGTCAATTCTTTGCGGTATTTTTCTTTCAATTCGTCAAGAGTTTCTACTTCTTCGTCGATATCTTTTGCAAGTTCATCGTCAAGAGCTGGAACTTCTTTTGCTTTTACTTCGTGGATAGTTGTTACGAATTTAGCTTCTTTACCTGCAAGGTCTTCTGCTTGGTAGTCTTCTGGGAATGTTACAACAACATCAACAGTTTCGCCAGCTGAGTGTCCTACCAATTGGTCTTCGAAACCAGGGATGAATTGACCTGATCCAAGTCCAAGTGAGAAGTTTTCACCTTTTCCGCCGTCAAATTCAACACCATCGATAGAACCAACGAAGTCAATCACAACTGTGTCGCCATTTTCAGCAGCACCTTCTTTGATAACCAATTCAGCCAAGTTGTTGCGTTCGCGTTCGATACGCTCTTCAACATCAGCGTCTGTTACTTCTTTTTCCACATCTACTGATACTTCAAGGTTTTTGTAGTCGCCCAATTTTACTTCAGGTTTTGTCACGACTTCAGCAGTGATGACCCAGTCTTGACCTTTTTCCATTGAAGTCACGTCAATTTTTGGTTGCGCAACCACTTCAAGACCAGCTTCTTTTACAGCTGCTTCATAAGCGTTTGGCAAAAGAGCGTTCAAAACATCTTGGTAAAGTGTTTCTTCACCAAACTTTTTATCGAAGATAGGACGTGGAAGATGACCTTTACGGAAACCTGGAACGTTAAGAGTTTTCTTTACTGAGTTAAAGACACGATCCACTTCTGGTTTGATTTGGCCTTGAGAGATAGTAAAAGTCAAGACACCACGGTTTGTTTCTTTGTTTTCAAATGATACAGACATTCTGTCATTTCTCCTTAAAATTTTTTAAATACAGTCTATTATAACATAAACGGGCGACTTTTTTCAAGTCATGAACGCGCTTTTCAATGATGCTAAAGGTACTTGCTAGCCTCCTTGATACTAAGTTCAGCCATTCTTTCCTTGTTTTTTTCGATGAAGCTTGCTACCCAATCTGGATTGGTTTTGGAGTAGTCTCTTAGAGCCCAACCGATGGCTTTATTGATAAAAAATTCTGTCTGATCCAGATTATTGAGCAGGATCTTTTCCATTAGATGAACATCCGTTTTCTCTTTTCTTAACAACTGGTGGTCAATGGCGACTCTTCTCAGCCAGATATTATCTGATAGGCTCCATTGGAGGATTATTTTTTCCAGTTCTGGCTTGTCGTATACCAAACTCCCCACTACTCGATCTAGGATATCTACCGTATCCCACCAGGACTTGGTCACGACCAGACGCTCAAGTTAGGCAAATCGCTCTCTGTTAGATAAGACTGCATGGCTTTCAAATAGTTGGCGGCCACATACTGGTATTCTCTAGGCTCCTTTTCCCAGCAAGTCTCTACAAAAGCCCAATCGATAACCTTTGCTTTTTTCGCACTTGGAAAGTATTTTTTATAGAGCGCATTTCTTTCAGGTGCCACAATGCCTAGAAATGGGAATTGATTCCTCATGTAGGCTTCCATGGGGCCTGCTTTTTCTAGATCTTTTGCCGCTTCTAGCTCCTCAAGTAAATCTGCAAGACTCATCTAAAAGTCCTCCTGCCCCACCAAGTGGTGCTGAAAGGCATAAACCGCAGCCTGGGTGCGATCACTGACCTCAAGCTTAGCTAGGATATTAGACACATGGGTCTTAACCGTCTTGAGAGAGATAAAGAGTTCATCTGCGATGCGTTGATTTTCGTAACCCTTGGCGATGAGTTGGAGCACGTCTCGCTCACGCGCAGTCAGGTCCTCATGAAGTTCCATATGATTGCGGTGGTATTCGACCTTCTTGCTGACCTCTTGTTCAATAGCCAGCTCTCCAGCAGCAACCTTACGAACAGCGTGCAGTAATTCATCCGCACTAGAAGTCTTGAGCATATAGCCTCTAGCACCAGCGTTCAAGACAGGCATGATTTTTTCATTGTCTAGGTAAGAGGTCACAATCAAAATCTTTGCTTCAGGCCATTCTTTGAGGATGGCCAAGGTTGCATCAATCCCATTCATCTCAGGCATGACGATATCCATGACAATCACATCTGGACGCAATTCCAAGGCCAAGGAAATCCCTTGAGACCCATTGGCTGCCTCGCCCACAACTTCTACATCGTCTTGGAGGTTAAAGTAGCTTTTCAAGCCCAATCGGACCATTTCATGGTCATCTACCAGTAAAATTTTCATCTTTACTCCTTTATGATTCCTTGTCTAGCAGGGGAATACGGATATCAACCGCCAGTCCTTGCTTGGGAGCTGTCAAGAGTTGAACCGTTCCTGCCATATCTTCAACCCGCTCCTTGATATTTCGCAGTCCATAACTCAAGTCGTCTAAGCTCCCTAACTGGAAACCAATCCCATTGTCCACTACCTTCAGCTGCAATTCAACATCTGTCTGATAGAGGTAGACATCTAGGCATGAGGCCTGGGCATGGCGAAGGGTATTGCTGATCAACTCCTGCAAAATGCGGAAGATATGTTCTTCAATCTTCTTAGGCAATTTAGACACATTCTGCTTGAGACTAACCTTGAGGTCACTCTTGTCCTCAAGCTCCTTTAAAAGGATTTGAATTCCTTCAACCAAACTCTTCTCTTCCAACTCTACAGGTCGCAAATGTAGGAGCAAGACCCGCAGATCTTTCTGGGCTGTCTCTAGGATGGCTGCAACACTTTGCAACTGGGTCTGCATCTTTTCTCTATCAAGCTTCAAAGCCTGCTGGCTGACACCTGATAAAATCATATGGGCCGCAAACAACTCCTGACTAACCGTATCATGTAAGTCACGTGCTATCCGCTTCCGCTCTTTCTCGATGATTGCTTCTTCCTTGACCAGACTTTGATTTTCAGCCTTTTGAACAGCTTCTGTCAAGAGATTGAGTTTGCCAGACAAGGACTTAAAACTGGCATCCAAATCTGGATCTGCAAAGGGAATCACCTCTTTTCCTGCTAGCAGTCGCTTGAGATTGATCTGCATTTTTCTGCGAGAAATTTCTTCCATCACGCGCCAAAAGAGGACAAAAAAGAAGGTCATGGAAAGGCTAAAGACCAAGATCAAGAAGATGAGTTTCTCCGTTTTCTCAATATCCTGTAGCAAATAGGACCAATCAAGATTGAGAATATCAAGCAGACTATTAGCCAAAAAGAGGATAAAGAGGAAAGAAGTCAGGCTGATTAACAGATAGGATTGCTTTTTCATCCTCTGATTACCTCCACATCACCAACCATACTGGTTAGGAAAATTTTGACGCTCTTGTTACTCTTGAGGTAGTCTCTGGTTTCCTGATGATAGTGTTCGTTGCGGAGGGATCTCTTAGGTTGATGAAGGAAGGTAAGATCTCCATAAAGACAGTTAACACTGAGGCTGATTTCCACATCTACGGGTACGATAATCCTAGTCGTTCCGACCATCTTTCTAAGGATAATGACATTGTCATGATTGGTTAGGATGACTCTTTCTAGATGAATGGTGTCCTTTCCCATGAGACGAAAGAGATTGATATCATCAAACTGGCAGGTCTGGTGACTAGAAAAATGATGGAGATTGCCAAACCAGCGATTCTTTTCATTTTTAACCGTCACTACCTCTTCAAAGACCAAGTCGGTCTCCTCTCTTTCTTGATTCATCATCGGATAGAGAAGAAAGAGACTGTATATGACTGCTACAAAGATAGCTAAAATCACAAAAGGATTGAGCATGACGATGAAAAAGAAAAGAATGGTCGCCACAAGGAGGAGGAAGTTATTGCCCTCTTTACCTGTATAATAGCGGAGCAAGAGCAAAAAGAGGAATAGAATCAGCAGAAAACGCGAAAAATGCTCTGATACCATCAAAATCAGAGCTCCCGTCAACAGACAGGCTTCAATAAATAAAAAGATTTGAAATTTTTTCATAGATGCATCCTCTCTTTTCTATTTTATCACAATTCAAAAAAGTCACCTCGGTCTGAGGATGGAAAAAGGACATAGGACAGAAATCGCTCCTACAAGCTTGGTTTCATCAACTCACCACAGTTGGCAAAAGGCTACAAAAAGGGCGGGATTCTTGTCCCGACCTCTCTACATCTGATCTATTGCTTCTTTTAGTTTACCGTAAAGAATATAGTCTACGTCTTGCAGATCCACTATGGTGGCACAATTAAGGGCACACATGATCAAACGCAGATCTTCTTTCCAGCCTTGGACAATGCCAATCACTTCTTCGACTGTGTAGGTTTCAATCAACTCTAGAACGGTACGTGACAGTCCTACAGCCTTGGCACCAAAAACCAAGCACTTAATCATATCAAGCGGATTCCGAACGCCTCCACTGACCAAGAGTTCGACCTTGTCTTTCCAGTCTTGGGCATTGAGAAGGGCTTGCATGGTGGATTGTCCCCATTGATTGAGATAGTCACGCTGGCCACTGCGACGGTTTTCGATATAAGCAAAGCTGGTACCACCACGACCTGACAGGTCAACAGTTCGAACGCCCAGTTCATAGGCTCTTTCGATGGTCTTCACATCCATTCCAAAGCCCACTTCTTTTAAGACAATGGGAACAGGGATTTGCTTGCTATAGTCTGCCAGATGCGAATACCAGCTTCTGAACTTTCTTTCTCCCTCGGGCATGAGTAATTCCTGCATGACATTAACATGCACTTGCAGGAGAAGAGGATTCATCGCTTCTACAGTCTGAAGTCCTAACTCAACAGGCTTGTCCAATCCAATATTGGTTCCAAGGAGGATCTTTGGATGGCTAGATTTGACGGAAAAAGAATCATCTGTTGGATCTTTGAGGGCTGCGCTATAGGAGCCCGTTACAAACAAAATCCCACAGGCATCTGCCACCTGAGCCAGTTTTTGGTTGATTTCTCTCCCCTTATCGCTTCCACCCGTCATGGCATTGATATAAAAAGGAAAGTCCCACTTTCGACCTGCAAATTCTGTCGACAAATCAATCTCATCCAGGTCATAAAGAGGTAGGGAAGAATGAATTAACTCCACCTCATCAAAGCTATTATAGGAACTTTTCTGCTCAAGGGCATAGCGGATGTGCTCGTCCTTACGATTTGTCGTCATGTCCAATCCTTTCTTGGTATAAGAGCTCAATCCCCAGATTGGCCCAACGGTTTTTTAAGGTTTCAATTGATTGCACATCAAAACTCAAGGCAATCCCACAGTCACCACCACCAGCTCCACTGCTTTTGGCAACGGCTTGCAAACCTTGGCTGGCTTCTTTCAGCTGTCTAAGCGAAGGCGTGTAAATATCTGGGCTCAAGCCTTCTAAAAGTTGACTGGCTGTTTCCATCTGCTTGATGATTTCTTCTGCTTTTCCTTGTTCTAAAGCTTCTACCAAAGCAGCCACTGTTACTTTTGAGGAAGTTAAAAAATTCTGGTCTATGTTTTGCTTGATTTGCTGAACCATTCGACTCGATACGGCCACTTCCTTGGTCCATCCCACTAGGAAATCACATTCTAGACCTGGTTGCACTTGTGAGATAGAAAAGCCCCAGTCGCGCTCCAAAACTGTCGCCAAGTTTTCTGCTTCCAACCGCGCAGCCACCTTTTGGCGATCAAAAGACTGATAGAGAACCAAATCCTCTGCCACGATACAAGCAAGGTCTCCCATGGAACCATTGTCGCCTCGCTTGAGCAAAACAGCGCTGGCTAACTTGAATAAGAGTTCCTGATCAACCGTAATATCATATAGAGCCAGCAGAGCCTTGATAACCAAGACAACGATGCTACCGCTAGAACCTAGACCAAACTTTTTCCCTTCTCGTTCCATTTTTCCACGGATTTCCAAGGAAAAAGGTTGCAAAGCCTGACCACGAACAGCGAGGAAGTCATCCATCAAAGCGATCGTTTCTTGAATCAAGCTATAGGCAGGATTTGGCGTCAAGTCCACTGCGAAATCAAACATATCTGAGTAGATACGGTAGTTATCAGAAAAGGCAATCTCAGCCCTCATATAGATGGGGATGGCCTTTATCAAGGCTAACTGTCCTGACTCTAAAATAGCATACTCCCCTGCCAAATAAAGCTTTCCGCAAGTTTTAACAGCAATCATCTTGGCTCAAATCCTTTGTTTTTGACACAATCAAGCGATAATGTTGACCGAAGATTTCTGATAAATGCTCCAAGTCTCCCTCTTGACAGAGGACCTTGACATTTGGACCGGCATCCATGGTAAAGTAACAGGCTTCCCCCTGCTCACGGAGCTGGCGGACAAAGTCCATGGCCTCATAAGTCGCATCTGTGAGATAAGAAAAGGCTGGACTAGCAGTTTTGGTCGTAGCATGCATAGCGAGGGCATTTTTCTCCGTTAATTCTCCAACCTTGGCAAAGTTATTCTCTTTGAGATAAACCAGCATATCCTGATAGTCCTTTTCAGACTGACGGACCCAGTCATCAAAGGTCGTCGAGGTTTCCACACAGAGTTTCATCCCATCACGGCTAGAGATTGGTTTTTTCTTGTCCTCTAGCACTAACATAATCATAGCTAGTTTCAAGTCAGTCTCTACAGGGTAAATTTCCCCACTATCCTTATCCCAGGCACCCAGTGGTCCATAAAAACTCCGAGAAGAAGAGCCTGAGGCAAACTTCGCTTCCTGCGCTAACTGACTCCGATCCAATCCAAGCTTGAAATAAGCATTGCATACCTTGACCAAGGCGGACAAACCACTGGAACTGGAAGACAAACCCGCTGCGGTCGGCATGTTGTTTTGGGTATCGATACGGACAAAGCCCTCACCTTCTGGACGGTAGCGGTCGATGATTTTGCTCATCTTGGCATGTTCTGCCTCATTTTGGAGCTGACCATTGATATAAAAGACATCAGTCGTCGCATGGGCTGGCAGAGGCGACAAGGTCGTCTCTGTGTACATGTTTTCCAAAGTCAGAGAGATGCTGCTAGTAGCAGGAACCATCTCTTTTTCTTTTTTCTTTCCCCAATATTTGATAATGGCAATATTTGCGTAGGAACGTACTGTTACAGGCTTTCGATCCATGTCTGAACAGCTCCTTTCTCTTCTAATCGTTTTGCTAGTTCTTGCGCTTGGTCCAGATTGGCTACCAAGGCGATAATACAGCCTCCTAGTCCACCACCACTCATCTTGGCTCCCAGAGCACCGTGTCTCATAGCTGTTTCAACCAGTGAGTCTGCCTCAGGGCTGCTGACACCAATTTCTTTTAAATGTAAATGCGCTTGACTGAGGATTTGTCCCAGTCCTTCAGCATCTTTTTGTCTGATCAGCTCTTCTGCCTGCTGGGTCAATTCTCCCAAGGCATGCAAAAACGGCAGAGCATCCTTCCCCTTGCTTTGAACCACTTGGATGGCTTCGCGTGTATGACCATAAACGCCTGTATCTGCAATCACCAAATAAGCGGATAGGTCCATCTCAAGCTCTGTAAAACCAAGATTCTTGATAAAGCGAATAGGTCGATTACTGAGACAAGTCTTGGCATCCAAACCACTAGGATTCATATGGGCAATCATCTCAGCCCGATTGACCAAGATTTCTAATACATGATGAGGCAGATCGGCCTGATAGTAGTCAAATACCGCACGAATGGCCGCTATACTGATAGCCGCTGACGAACCCATTCCCCGTTTTTCAGGGATAGCCGAGTCAATCACACAGCGAATGCAGGCTTCTTTGATATCCAAATACTCCAGCGAAGCATACACTGCCATGGACAAGGTATCCTCTTCATACAGACGCCAAGGACTCGCTGCAGGGACAACCTTACATGTCACCTCCACCTCTAAGAGAGGCAAGGAAATAGCAGGATAGCCGTAGACTACCGCATGCTCTCCTATTAAAATAATCTTACTATGTGCCTGACCGACACCAACTTTTTTTGTCATGTTTTCCTTTAACCAGACGGAAAGACCGTCTCATTTTTCATACAAGTATTTATTCTTTCCTATCTATTTTATTATATTTTCACAAAAAAAGCGATTGTTTCCTTCACAATCGCCTCTTTCATTATTGGACCCATTCGCCATTATAGTTGACGTAGTAGCCATCCACTCTTGTACTAACTGCTAAAGCACCTGAGCTATAGGCATAGTACCATTTGCCATTGACTTGGAACCAGCCTGTCTTCATATCGCCATTACTTGCATGTAGGTAGTACCAAGTTGAGCCGTCTTGAAGCCAGCCTGTTACCATAGCTCCTGATGAACGGAGATAGTACCACTTGTTACCAACATAAGCCCAACCTGTCTTCATATCACCATTTTGAGCATCTAAATAGTACCAAGATGAGCCTTCTTGATACCAGCCAGTCGCCATAGCTCCTGATGAACGAAGATAGTACCACTTATTGCCAAGTTGTTTCCAACCAGTTTGCATGATACCAGTTTCTGGATCTAAATAGTACCATGGAGCAGGTTTGCTTCTGTCAATGCCAAAAATAACATGAAAATCTTGAGTCCAACCCTTAGCCATTTCACCAATTGGTAGTGGATAGTAAGAATCATCGCCAGAATTTCCAAGCTTATTTAAATAATACCAATGACCATCTTCATAAATCCAACCTGTCTTCAAGGCGTAATCTTCATCGAAGTAATAGGTTCTCTTCTCGGTAGAAGGATTGTACTGTTCACCATATACTTTTCCCGTATTTTCAGACGATTTTGCCTCTAAGACTTGTTTCTCTGTCTGTTCTAGCAAAGCACCATCTTGTCCAAAATAGTACCACTTCTGTTGAAGTCCGATTTCTAAGACTGGATTGTTAGAGAATAAATTATCACGATAGCCTGTCCCAGGAATTTCTAAGTATTGCCAACCGACAACCATCTCTCCTCTACCACCAAAATAGTAGGTTTTACCGTCTATTTTATGCCAATAGATTGCTTTATGGTCATCTTTTATATAATATCTTCTATTGTCCTTATCAACAAACTGTCCACCCGTGGTATCCGCCAATACGGTACTTGTCGCTAGCAAAGTAAAGAAAAAGACAGCTAGAGCAGCTTGCAACATTTTTTTCAAAAATTTCATTTTAGTATCCTCCGTGATTAATTGTAGCAAAGACCTGACTGCATGTCAATATAGAAGAATTCTCAAAAAAGCAGTTACAAATGAACTGCAACTGCTTTTCTATTCTTGCATGGTGTAACCAACACCACGCACGGTTTTAATGTAGCTTTTTTGACCTTTTACATCAAGCTTGCTACGTAGATAACGGATATAAACATCCACGATATTGGTCTCTGTCGCACTTTCGTACTTCCAAACACTTTCCAACAACTGCTCACGAGTCAAGACTTTCTTGCTTCCCATGAGAGTAGCCAAAAGGTCATACTCACGGCGCGTCAGAGCAATCATCTCCTCGCCACGATAAACGGTATGATGTTCTACATCCATACGTAGGTTGCGGTAAGACGTTGGGACCTTCATCTGACTACAGTGTTGGTCGATAAAGTCCCGACCTCGGAAAATCGCTGAAATACGAGCTACTAGATTATCAATAATCACTGGCTTATAGATGTAAGAAACGGCGAAGCGCTGGATTGTCTCAATCTGGTCTTGCAATTCTTCGCGATGGTCCAAGACCATAATCACTGAGGCGGGTTTTGTCCGACTCAGCTTGTCTGCAAAATCCTGGGCCGTCATATCCCCCAGACGAGCATTCAGTAAAATCAAGTCATAATCTGTCTGGAGAGCCATGGAGAGGGCTTTTTGCCCCTCCTCGACCAGATCAACACGGTATTGCTCTTTTTGGAGTTCCAGACTGAGAAAATGAGCTAGATTTCGTTCTTTCTCAAGTAATAAAATCCGTTTCCCCATGGCAGACCTACTTATTTTTCGTCATACCAAGAGTAGTGGAAGGTTCCTTCTTTGTCTTTACGTTGGTAAGTGTGGGCACCAAAGTAGTCACGTTG
Organism: Streptococcus oralis; assembly: GCF_003944215.1. GTDB lineage: Bacteria > Bacillota > Bacilli > Lactobacillales > Streptococcaceae > Streptococcus > Streptococcus oralis_BI. The sequence goes on from NZ_RJVZ01000002.1 coordinate 54,658, forward strand.
TGCTTGGATCAAGTTAGCAGGAAGGTCTGCTGAACGATAGCTATCAAAGTAAGTAATGGCTGCTGAGAAGGTTGGTACTGGTACACCAGCTTGAACAGCAAGAGCTACGATATCACGTACTGCTTGTTGGTACTTGGCAGTGACATCCAAGAAGTACTCATCCAAGAGAAGGTTGGCGAGGTCTGCATCACGGTTGTAAGCATCTGTGATCTTTTGCAAGAAACGAGAACGGATGATACAGCCATCACGCCAGATAGATGCGATGTCCGCAAATGGCAAGTTCCAGTTATTTTCTTTAGAAGCCACACGCAATTGAGCAAAACCTTGTGCGTATGAGATGATTTTTGAGAAGTAAAGGGCTTGACGAATCTTTTCGATCAACTCAGCCTTGTCACCTTCAAATTTGAAGGTAGCTGGTTTTGGAAGAACCTTGCTAGCATGCACACGCTCTTCTTTGTATGTAGAGATATAGCGAGCAAATACGGATTCAGTGATAAGTGACAATGGCACACCAAGGTCAAGAGCTGATTGACTAGTCCATTTACCAGTTCCCTTATTACCTGCGGCATCAAGGATGTAGTCTACGATTGGTCCATCTTGACCTTCATCGTCTTTACGGCTCAAGATATCAGCTGTGATTTCGATTAGGTAGCTGTCCAATTCACCCTTGTTCCACTCAGTAAAGATTTCAGCCATATCTTCTGCAGAAAGACCTAGCAAGTGTTGCATGAGGTCGTAACTTTCTGCGATCAATTGCATGTCACCATACTCGATACCGTTGTGGACCATTTTCACATAGTGACCAGCTCCATCAGGACCGATGTAAGTCACACATGGTTTGCCATCTTCTGGTGCTTTAGCTGAGATTTCTTCAAGAACATCAGCAACCAATTCGTAGGCTTCTTTTTGTCCACCAGGCATGATAGAAGGACCTTCAAGGGCACCTTTTTCACCACCAGAAACCCCTGTACCGATAAAGTTGATACCAGAGTTTGCCAATTCTTCATTACGACGGATGGTATCTTTGTAGAAAGTGTTTCCTCCGTCAATCAAGATATCACCCTTGTCAAGGTGTGGAAGAAGGGCTTGGATAGTCGCATCTGTACCAGGGCCAGCCTGAACCATCAGCATGATACGACGAGGTTTTTCGATAGATTGAACGAAAGACTCTACATCGTAGCTTGGAACAAATTTCTTTTCTGGATGGCAAGCAATGACATCTTCTGTTTTTTCTTTACTACGGTTGTAAATGGCAACTGTATAGCCACGAGATTCGATATTTAGGGCAAGGTTACGACCCATTACGGCCATACCTACGACACCAAAGTTAGCTTTTGTCATGTGACACTCCTCTTGTTTAATATGTTTTATTTTATCATTTTTACCTATGAAAGGAAAGAATTTTGTAACGATTGCTTAGTAGTCCAAGTCATCTGCATGACCAGCTCCATTACCAACAAAGTATCCAGTCTTACAGTTGAGGGTGAAGAGATAGGTTCCATCTGGTTTGTAGAGGTTATAATAACCATTTCCGTTTACGATATTGACACGTTCTAGGATATATTGATTGCCAGTGATATAGCCACGAGCACGTGATGTTGCTAGGATTTGTTCCAAAACACCATCAGCAAAATTCCAAGCAGGGTTGTTGCTATCCTCTACAGCTGATTGGTTGTAGGGTACACGACTAGCACTTCTTTGAAGATTGACACCATCGCTAGACAAACCTCCACTTTCTGGTCTGCTGGCAGGTGCTGAACTTGATGAAGCAGACGAACTGCTCGTACTGCTATCAGTCGTTGTACTTGAACTTTCCTGACTACTGCTACTTGAACTTGAACTAGAGGCGCTTGTTTGCTGGCTCTTACCAAGGCTAATGGCCTTATCTAACAGTTTATCTAGCTCTGTATTTCCTGTTTTAATTTCTGTAAATTTAGCATCTGCCTTGACCTTTGCATTGGTATCCAAGACACCATCAGTAATTGCTGGAGTTTCAAACTGATTATTCACTTCTTGCACAGCCTTGATTTGAGTTTCTAAACTATCATACTTAGACTTGGCAAGGGTATATTCTCGACTGCCTTCGAGTTTATCTAGTTGAGCCTTGAGTTGGTTCAACTTGTCAAACTGACTATTTTTCAAAGCCGTTTTATTAGCATCCGTATAAAAAGCATCGTAGAGGGCATTAAACTCTTGTAGGGCTGTTTGTGTTTCTTGATTATTAGAAGAAGACTGAGAAGACTGGATAGCTTGGTTAGAGCGATTTACTTGACGATAGATATAGTAACTACCTGCCAAGATAAGGGCTGCTGCCAAGGCTGAACCGATAACAAACACGCGCTTCTTTTTAGAATTAGAAACTGTTTCGGGTTCTGCCTGAGCTGAGCGTGAAAGTAGAGCTGTCTCTTCCTCTTCTTTCTCATCAGTAACCTCTGCTGGCGTTTGCTTTTCCAACACAAGCGGTTCCAAGTCTTGATTTTCCTCTCCCAAAGGAGGCAAAATCATGTCCGAGCTTGTTGATTCCGCTGAATCTGACACCGTTTCTTCTGAAACTGTTTCGGGTTCCTCTATGATTGGTGCCGACTCTTCAGTGATTTCTGAGACTTCCTGTGTCAATTCTTCTTGAGCCTGAGTTGCTAGCAGTTCTTCTTTTTTAAATTGACGTGTTTCAAACTTATCCGCCTCGATTTCCTCGCGGTGCTGTTTGATGTATTTATCCAAGATATTGTCCTCAGGCAATACTCCAGCTTCAACTTCTTCATTTTTACGGATGACTTGACCAACTGTCAGATCTTTCGCCTCGTCAAAATCAAATTTGGATTCTTGATGCTCTTTTTTATGACGATTGTGTCTTTTTTTACTCATCTGTCTTCCTTTCTACTTTACCTCTTGGCGCTTCACTCGCTGACCAAAGTATTGATACAAATCCACTTTTAAGGTTCCGTTATAAAGTTTGCGCTTTTTATCCGCTGGACTTCCGTACTTGCTTTCAAAAGCTTCATCACTCGTCAGGATAAACTTACTCCAGGTTTTCAGTGGTGCAAAGACCTGTCCCATTTCTGCATAGAGTTTGGTTACTCCTGCATCATCAGACAAACGTTCACCATATGGCGGATTGGAAATGATGACACCATTTATCTTGTCTGAACGCAAATCCTGTACCCGCATTTGCTTAAAAGTGATATCACCTGCCACGCCTGCTGCTTGAGCATTGGCCTTAGCAATCTCAATCATCCGAGCATCAATATCACAGCCCATAATATCCAATTCTATCTCATGATCGATTTTCTTAGCAGCCTCTGTGCCAACTTCTTGGATTAACCGATCGCTGACCCAGTTCCATTCCTCAAAAGCAAAGGAACGGCGGAGGCCAGGAGCCATCTTTCTAGCTATCATAGCCGCCTCGATACAGAAAGTTCCTGAACCACAGGTCGGATCAATCAAGGGCTTGTCTGGATACCAGTTTGAGAGTTGTAAAATGGCTGCTGCCATGTTTTCCTTGATAGGAGCTCCACCCTTTTCCGTACGATAACCACGTTTAAAAAGGCTAGAACCTGTCGTGTCAATCATGACAGTAGCCACATCTTTCAGGATGGACACCTCTATCTTAAACTCGGGACCAGTTTCCATCAAGGGAACCCCTTCTGGACGGGCATAGTGCTTTTGCAGTTTCTTCACAACCGCCTTCTTGGAAATAGCCTGAACACTAGGCTCATTGTGAAGTTTAGACTTAACACATTTGGCCTTGGAAATAGGGAAACGTGCCCCGAGCGGGAGATAGTTTTCCCAATCCAGAGCAAAAACTCCTTGGAAAAGCTCTTCAAAAGTCTTTGCAGGAAAGCTTCCAACTACAATCTTGATGCGGTCAGCTGCTCGAAGCCAAAGATTGGTCTCAATAATTGCCTTCACATCTCCTTGAAAACGGACACGGCCGTTTTCAACATGGCAATCATAGCCTAACTCTCGCACCTCACGTCCAACGACAGCCTCGAGCCCCGCTGCAGCAGTTGCGATTAAATTAAATTCTTTTTTCATTTTACAGTCTTGTAAGACCTTTCTTTTGTACACTTTAAAAAATGAGGTTGAGAAAGATTTCTCAGCCCCAACCTATATGCAATTTTCTATAAGCCATGTTTTGTTCCAGAAGTGACTAGGACCACTTCCTTCGATAATCATCTGTCTACCGCTGTCTGTATTAAACTGATAGCGGTCAGAGTGCTGCGTTCGTTTCCACGCACTCCATGCCCCGACCGAAATTTGGGTTGCTAGCTTGAGGGGTTTACCGCGTTCCACTCTCTCCGTTTCCAGAAAGACTCCGTCACTGTGGCACTTTCAAGCCTACTCTGACTTATCCGAAGACTTAGCCATTTCGACTGCCGTAACGATCTCTCGTCCCTAGGCTTATGGTTTCGCCTAGCACAAACACTACAGGCATCACAGCCTGTGCTAGCATGGACTTTCCTCATGAAAAGGGATTCTCTTCACGCGATTATCCAAAAATTGCATCTAATAGACACCTAATTATAACTCAGAATTGTCTACAATTTGCTTACCGAATACTTCTTTTTCAAGTCGATTCAATCGTTTCAAAATATCAAAATTTGTCATTGGAGTAGAACTTGTTACTTCGATAGAACTTTGTTGAGTAGAACTTGCCTGTGGCTTGTTAGACAATTCCTCCTTCAAATCAGCAATCTCCTGACGAAGAGATTTGACCAAAGCTGCGTAAGTCTCATAATCCTTGATCACATCATCTAGGAACTCGTCTACCTCCGCCTTACTATATCCACGAACTTCACGTCCAAACTCTTGTTCAAAAATATCTTTTGCTGAAAAAATAATACTTGCCATTTCTCTCTCCATTCTTGATTGCTATTCTTATTATATAAAAAAAGACAAACAAAAATCAAGGTCAAAGCCTCATTTTTCGGAAAAATTTTCCACTATTTCGTTCAGATCCTCAAATGTTAATCTTTTTGTAACATAGCCTTCTTGATTTTTCATCATCTGGTAAAAATACTGTAACTTGGTTTCATTTTCTTCGTCATAAAAGAGATAGCACCCTTCCGTATTTTCCAGCAGAAATTTCTGATAATCGCGTAATTGTCCCTTGTGCTCATACTGTGGATAGGCGTATTTGACAAAATCAACCTGCTTGAACTCACTGAGTTTGATTTGATTGGCCTCATTCCAGTTACTACCATGGGTTTCAAAGGCAAAAATGGTCGCCAGCTGAAATCCATAGTCTGCTTTCATATCCTGTGCCACTTCCAGCACCCAGTACTCAAAGCCCAGAGTCCCTGTAAAAACAAGCCAGGTCACCCCTTCTTCTGCTAGACGTTCTAAGTCTCTGCGAATGGCTGTTTTGATAATATCAACGCGAATATCCTTGTCATTAAAGAGACCAAGGTCGAAGGCTGAATAGCCTAAAATCAAGGCTGTTGTCATTTTTAACCCTTTCTTTGTAAATTTATGATATAATAGAGTGATGTTATTGTACCAATAAGGAGAATTATGGTCAACTATCCACATAAACTTTCATCACAGAAGAGACAAGCACCCCCGTCACAAACTAAAAATTTCGCAAATCGGGGAATGTCTTTTGAAAAGATGATCAACGCTACGAACGACTACTATTTGTCACATGGGTTAGCAGTGATTCACAAGAAACCGACACCCATCCAAATCGTACGTGTCGACTATCCCCAAAGAAGTCGAGCCAAGATCGTTGAAGCCTACTTTAGACAAGCCTCAACTACTGACTATTCAGGGGTTTATGATGGATACTACATCGACTTTGAAGCAAAGGAAACCAGGCAAAAACATGCGATTCCGATGAAGAATTTTCATCTCCATCAGATCCAGCATATGGAACAAGTTCTTGCCCAGCAAGGAATCTGCTTTGTCCTCCTTCACTTTTCTTCTCAGCAAGAAACCTACTTATTGCCGGCCATTGATTTGATTCGTTTCTATCATCAAGATATGGGACAAAAGTCAATGCCACTTGGATATATTCGAGAAAATGGATATAGGATCGAGCCTGGTGCCTTTCCACAGATTCCCTATCTCGAAGTTATCAAAGAACATTTACTAGGTGGTAAAATAAGATGAACAAACAAACTTTCCTGCGAATAGTTAAGTATGTCAGTATCTGCCTCTTAACTGTATTTATCGCAGCTATTATGCTAGGTGGAGGCCTCTTTCTCTACTATGTCAGCAAGGCTCCGGCCCTGTCCGAAAGTAAGCTAGTCGCTACAACGTCTAGTAAGATCTATGACAGCAAAAATGAACTGATTGCTGATCTGGGTTCTGAGCGCCGTGTCAATGCACAGGCTAATGAAATCCCTACGGAGCTAGTCAATGCAATTGTCTCTATTGAAGATCATCGTTTCTTTAGTCACCGAGGAGTAGATACGATTCGTATCCTAGGCGCTTCCTTACGAAACCTTCGTGGTGGGGGCGGTCTTCAAGGTGGTTCTACCTTGACACAGCAGTTGATTAAATTAACCTACTTCTCAACGTCAACATCTGACCAGACACTTTCACGTAAGGCTCAGGAAGCTTGGCTAGCCGTTCAGCTAGAACAAAAGGCGACCAAACAAGAAATCCTAACTTACTACATCAACAAGGTCTATATGTCCAACGGAAATTACGGGATGCAAACGGCAGCCCAAAACTACTATGGTAAAGACCTCAAAGATTTAAGTCTACCTCAATTGGCTCTCCTAGCCGGAATGCCCCAGGCTCCAAATCAATATGATCCCTATTCTCATCCAGAAGCGGCACAAGAACGTCGTGACCTTGTCCTCTCGGAAATGAAAAGTCAAGGCTACATTTCTGCTGAACAATACGAAATAGCCATCAATACTCCCATTACAGATGGACTTCAAAGTTTAAAATCTGCCAATAGCTATTCTCCGTATATGGACAATTATCTCAAAGAGGTAATCGACCAAGTCGAACAGGAAACTGGTTACAACCTTTTGACAACAGGGATGGAAGTTTATACCAATGTTGATCCAGCCGTTCAACAACGTCTCTGGGATATCTACAATACCGACGAATACGTTAATTATCCAGATGATGAGTTGCAAGTAGCTTCTACCATCGTTGATGTCACAAATGGAAAGGTGATTGCCCAGTTGGGCGCACGCCATCAATCTAGCAATGTTTCCTTCGGTATGAACCAAGCTGTCGAAACAAACCGCGACTGGGGTTCAACCATGAAACCAATCACAGATTACGCACCAGCTTTGGAGTACGATATCTATGATTCAACCGCTTCGGTTGTTCACGACGTACCATATAACTATCCTGGCACCAACACACCTGTTTATAACTGGGATAGGGGCTATTTTGGAAACATTACATTACAGTATGCCCTTCAACAGTCACGAAACGTCCCAGCCGTTGAAACTTTGAATAAGGTTGGACTGGATCGTGCTAAGACTTTCCTAAATGGCCTAGGAATCGATTATCCAAGCATGGTTTATGCTAATGCTATTTCAAGTAACACAGTCGAGTCTAATAAACAATACGGAGCAAGCAGTGAAAAAATGGCCGCAGCCTATGCTGCCTTTGCCAATGGCGGTATTTACCATAAGCCAATGTACATCAACAAAATCATCTTTAGTGATGGTAGCTCAAAAGAATTCTCTGACCCTGGCACTCGGGCTATGAAAGAAACTACTGCCTACATGATGACAGAAATGATGAAAACAGTTCTAACCTACGGAACTGGTCGTGGAGCCTACCTATCATGGTTACCACAAGCTGGTAAGACTGGAACATCAAACTATACAGATGATGAAATCGAGAAATACATCAAGAACTCTGGTTATGTAGCTCCAGACGAAATGTTTGTCGGCTATACTCGTAAATATTCAATGGCTGTCTGGACCGGTTACTCTAACCGACTTACTCCAATCGTGGATGATGGTCTCTATGTTGCTGCTAAGGTCTACCGTTCGATGATGACCTACCTCTCAACAGATGACCATCCAGGGGATTGGACCATGCCTGAAGGCCTTTACAGAAGCGGAGAATTTGTCTTTAAGAATGGAGCACGCAATACGTGGACCCCTTCATCATCTACACAACAAAGTTCGACATCTGAAAGTTCTAGCTCAACATCTGAGAGTTCAACTTCTCAGTCAAGTTCAATTACTCCAAGCACAAGTCAAACGCAGACGATTCCTCAACAATCAGGAACTGCACCTGCTGAACAAAATCAACCAAGTCAAACGCAACAATAAGCAAAATCCTGAGAATTTTACTTCTCAGGATTTTTATTCTTTATAGCACAATAGTTTATCCCAACAGCACCATAACTCTTTTGATAGTTTCTCTAACTATTATAGAGGTTAGGGAGCTGTCTTTTCGCTTCCTCTTAATGCTAAAATGTGTCAAAAACAAAGGTAATCAGAAGCTATTCCTTTTTCCCTTTCGCGATAAAGAGAGCAGATAGGGCTAGACTTATGCCTGCCAGGAAGAGAGCTGTGTCAGATTTGCTTTCACCTGTTGCCGGAAGCTCCTTCTGATCATCATGTTTAACTTCTGGAGTCTTAGTATCAGCGAGTGGACTTAAGTTCAATTTGTACTCTGGTTTTTCAACTGTCGGTGCTGGTTGATTTCCTGCTGTACCAAGCGGACCTGTGTACTCTGGTACTTCATGTACTGCTGCTTCTATCGCGTTCACACCACCTGTAAACTCTAGTTTCTCAACTATCGGTGTTGGCTGATCTCCGGCTGTTCCAAGCGGACCTGTGTACTCTGGTACTTCATGTACTGCTGCTTCTACCGCGTTCACACCACCTGTAAACTCTGGTTTCTCAACTGTCGGTGCCGCTTGGTCTCCGGCTGTTCCAAGTGGGCCTGTGTATTCTGGTACTTCATGTACTGCTGCTTCTACCGCGTTCACACCACCTGTAAACTCTGGTTTCTCAACTGTCGGTGCCGCTTGGTCTCCGGCTGTTCCAAGTGGGCCTGTGTATTCTGGTACCTCATGCACTGCTGCCTCAGCCGCATTGACACCACCTGTGAATTCAGGAACCTCCAGAACTGGTGGTTGCTCTTCACCCTTGCTTGATTGAACCGATTCTTCTGTTAATTCTTGATAGAAGCTCGCCAGTTCATAAAACTCAGCCTTGCCGCCTTCCCAGACTAATTTGACGTCTAGAAGAGAGCCACCATTTCGGATAGCGAAGGTTTGGAGACTAGATGTAATGGCACCGAGGTCTCTCCAACTGTCTTGACCATCCTTGAGTGTTCTAGCAAGAACACGTGCCTTAGCTCCTTCAGGAAGACTGGAAACGAGACGAAGGTGGTTGGCATTGGTTGGCTCAGATAAGTGATACACCAATTCGCCTTTGTCTTTTTCAGACTTATAGCTAGTCAAGACTTTGCCGTCGACAAGATTATTATAAAGGTTGCCTTGGCTTTCTCCACCGTTTCCTTCTACTGTTGGATCATTGATTGGTTTGACAAATTCACCATCGTTGATGACCAATTCTGTAAATCCTACAAAACGAGCATCATAGTCTGCAGTATAGAGAACACGGAGATAGTTAGCTTTGACTGGTGTCGTCAATTCACCTTCGATGTAACGATTTCCTGGCATCTTAGAATCATGTGTCCAACCATCTGTCAGAGAATCATCGTGTTGGCTATTGGCCACACCATCTCCTACTGTCACAACATCTGTCCAAGTTTTACCATCTTGGCTGACTTGGATCTTACCATCACGAAGGTAGTTTTGAGTTCCGTCTTGGATGTAGGCTCTAATCTTCTTGATAGTGCGTTCGCTACCAAGTTTCAAGGTCACGTGGCCATCTTTATGGGCATAGTCTGAAAACTCAACGAAGTTGTTGTAAACACCGTCAAACAATTGATCTAGATTGTTCAGTTTACGAACATCATTGCTGCCGTATGCTGGGTGAATTCCCATTGAAGTTGATTCCAATTTTGTTGGTTGCACTTCTTTGGTCGTCACAAGAAGAGAAGTGGCTGTCACAGCTTGTTCCTGATCTGTTTTATTGACCAGACGAACATAACGTACCAAATGACTCACCGCAGATCTGTCTGTCAACTGGCTAGTTGGCATCCATTCTTGAGCGTTTGCAGAGTACTCAAGGCTAAGAGCTGGATTGGCTTGACCTTGGAGCTGGATGCTCTTGACCTGATGGATACGGTCAAGTTTCATACCTAGATAGCTATTTGCAGGAAGTTTGGTTCCAGCTGGAATTTGAAGTTCATAACGTCCCAAGCTATCCACTACCGGCGTTTCCTTCAAAGCATCGACATTGGTGTCCGTTAACTCACTGTTTCCAGAGCGTGTCTCAACAGAGAAGTCTTGGATACGCCACCAGAGGTCGAGGGCCTTGGTATTGCGCACTCGGATGTATCGAGCATTGATAGCTCTGGTCACTTCCTTGGTTTGTTCTCCTGATAGGCGATCCAACTCTTGCCATGCAGTTCCATCTGTAGAGTACTCAAGTACACCTGCGGCAAGTTTATCACCCGTTCCTTGGCGAAGGCGAACTTTAGTGACTGACTTGACTTCGCCGAGGTCAAGTTGTGCCCAGGCATCTACTGGAGTTGTATTGCTACCGTCAGCGTTTGCCATCATGGCTTCTGTATTGTCCTTGCCATCAGTGATTTGACGAGCTGAGGTATTTAGTTTGTAAACTAAGTTTGAGCTTAGACTAACTGTCGTTGCTTGTTGGCTACGAGCTTTTTCAATTGGACGGTTGACTGCAATTTCCTGAACTGCAAACCAAGTATTCTCGCGATCTGCTGTCGCAATCATGCGAACTGCCTTGGCCTTGATAGTGAGATTTTCAAACTTAAGAAGGGATTCATTTCCGACATAGCTTGGCTCTTTCAAAGTTACCCAGTTATCATTTTCATCTTGATACTGCACTTCTGCCTTACTAAAGGTATCACGTGGATTTGCCTGCGTTCCCATAGCAAAGGTCAAAGTTTGAATCGCTATCGGTTTGTTGAACTTCATACCGATATAATCACCTGTCTTGATGCTATTTGGTGATTTAATAATCGCATGGGTTGCCAAGTCACCATCCGTCACTTCTGCCAAACCACCTTCTACACCTGTTCGATTGGTGATAAAGGTGCTGATGATTTGGTCTGGGTGCAAGACTTTTTGAACTTCAGAAGCTAGAACTTCTTTCAGGGATAGGATAAATGGACGAATATGTTGAACACCCAATTCAGCTTTTTCCATATGGTCTACATAATGGAAGGTGTGAGTTTGAGACTGTTCGTAGAACTTCAAACCTTTATAATAGCTGTCCCAAAGTTTGGCTGCATCGTTTGTAGCCATCGCTTCAGTTCCTGTAAGGAAGGCATCGAGGGCATTCATTTGGTCAATTGCATTATCCAACCAATAGTGGATTTGGGCAACCATCTTTTTATCGCCTGATGCTTTATAGAGTTCGGCTGCTTCTTTAATCTTGGAAAATTCAGCTCGCAAGGCTGCACGTTCCGCAGTCACATCCTGACCAGCTTTGAGCTTAGTCATGAAGTCTGTCAATTTTGGAGCCAAGTCTACAGATTCTTCCAGTTTGACGACACGATTATCCATGTTTTGATTGATCATGTGCTTACCAAGTTCACGGAAGGCTGCCGATACCTTGCTATCTTCAAAATGACCATTTTCTACAAAGTTGAAGGCAATATCATTGATTTTCTTAGCTTCTTCTTCTGATTTCCACTGTTTCCATGAGTATTGAGCTCCTGAAAAGAGGGCAATCTTAGATGGTTCAGACTGTTGCATTGGGTTCAACATGATACCAGATAGCAAGCTTGGATCCACATTTGGATGAAGGAATTTCTCACCACCACCTAGAATTAAATGTTGTTTAGAGTTATCTGTTACAGGCCAGTTAATCCAAAGCGAAACTGGGCGATAGGTCCTGCCACCTGCGGATAGATTGTTCTTGAGAGTTGAAAGGAAGCTTTCAGAGACTTCACCCCAAATCTTACCACCCGTCAAGGTCATGGATGTTGAACTTGGGAGATTTTCATTGAGGGATTTCAACTCATCCTCACGTCCATTACCCCAATACTGGCCAGGAACAAAGATCATTTCTTTACGAAGACCGCTGTAAGTTCCCTGCATTTCAGTCAACCACTCCGTCATGTCTTTCATCAAGCGGTTGTAGCTATTGTAGCCTCCGACTGGACTTGGTGCATCATCTGCTAGGATACCAAATTCGCGGACACCCACTTTCATCAACTGGGTAAATTTGGCCTTGATGGTTGCCAAGTCTTCCTGGTAGTGTGCTTCATTGCCAAAACGGATACGGTTGTTCATGAATGGATGGATGGTCCAGACATAGCGGGTTTTACTTTGATTTCCGACACGAGCAAGTTCACGGATTTCAGCTAGTTTTTCTTCTGGATAGAGTTCACGCCATTTCTTGTTGTGGTATGGATCATCTTTTGGTGCAAAGAAGTATTGGTTCAATTTCAAATCGCCGCCATAACGCATGAGCTCTGCACGATCGGCATTCGACCATGGGTTTCCATAGTAACCTTCGATGAAACCACGGTTCTTGAGCTCTGCGTAATCTTCTACTGTCACATTACGAAGGACTGGCACTTGACTTTCCTTGAGCATGTGTTTCAAGGTTGTCAAACCATAGAAGACCGCATCTGTGTCTTTTCCGACGATGGAAATCGAATTATCCTTGATCGTCAAGGCATAGGCGTCAATTTTGTCAAAGAGACCGGCTGAAACATTGGACAAGTTTTGCTCTGCTTGTGAACCTTGTCCATGCACTCCAAGATAGATATTGGTTGCGCCAGCGATTGCTGCCTTACCAGTTGTATAAGATACTTGATTGTCCTGCAAGACACTCTTCAAGCGATTACGAGTATAGATATCGAGTTGATCGCCCATGACCAGATTGACTTGCTTACGAAGGGCTGTAACACCTTCGCCATAGGTCACTTTTTGTGGAGTTGGGAAGACCTTGTACTCTTTCTTGAGATAGTCTGCGCTCTTGCTAGCAGCTGCAATGCTGTCTTCGCTAGCTGGTTTACTTGCTGTGAATTGATCTGCCAATTCAACTGTTCCATCACCGGTTTGGTCTACTTTTGGTTTTTCTGGAGTAGTTGGTTTTTCTGGTTGACTTGGTGCAGGCGTTTCTTGCTCTTCTTTGACAGGCTTCAATAGATGAACTTCAGCTGCACTTGCAAAACCACCAACGCCTTCCAATACTTTCAACTCAATCTTGTTGGTATCTACCGCCGCAAAGTTGACTGTTTTTTCTTGGGCATTGTTGTCCCAGTTTCCTTCTGAAACCTTGACCATTTGGCCATCTTTTTGTGCGTAGATTTCGTAGCGAGTAACGACACCATTTCCACCACCTGGACGTGGGAGATAAGTCAAGCCATTGACTTTTTCTGCTTCTTTCAAGGTCATAGTGAGGGTGTATGGCGCAGTGTCACCAGTCCACTTAGTATGCCAGAAGGTATTCGGATCATTGTCAAAGGCTTTCTCAACAGCGCCTTCAGTCGCTGTTCCTGGCAATTCTTGGCTACTTGCAGTAGCAGTGAATTTGTCATTTGCAATCAAACGAGGATTTACAAAAGGTTTGTCTGACAACTCTGCACTATGCAAAATTCCTTTGAAACCACCGATACTTTCAAGTGGCAATACCAAGCTTGTATGAGCCAAACGTGGATGCGCAGGATCCGCGATACGCTCGATCTTTTCACCATCCACATAGACTTCCGTTGATTGTGGTTTGGTCACGATGGAGATTTGATAGCGTTTGTTCTTTTCAAGTTTTTTATTGAATTGGATATGGAACTGTTCAAATTGATAAGCAAGGTAGCCGTCTTTATCAGCTAGATAGATACGGTTGTCCCCACTTGTTGAGAAGGTTTGTACGCCATCGCCTGTCACTGTCACATCAAACTTCAAGACATGACTTGGACCAACATCACCTGCTAAGCCTTCGATGCTACTGTCTTTCTCAAAAGCCAATCCATTTTCTGTTGCAGTTACTTTCTTCGTTGCATATTCTTTCACCTTGTCTGGAGTGATGTTGAATAGTTCTTCTGAAGCAATTGCTTTTTCAGGGTTAGACTGCGGTGCGTAAGGGCTGGTTGGCAATGTGCGTTCTGCAAAGGTCGCAGCCGCACGGTCAGATCCCCAAGTCCGTTCTGCAGTGGTTTGCATGCTCTTGAAGAAACGTTTAAAGATATCATAAGAGGTCAAGCCTGTCTCATGAAGGTCGATATTGTCATTCCAAACTGCGTGCCCACCACCAAGGATACTTGGATGAGAAGCTGGTAGAAGTGGACCTCCACCTGTTCTAAAATCATTCGGTGTCCAGCTATTGTACTGACGTTCGTAGTTGGCATAGTCCCCGTAGGCTGCTTGACTATTGCTTCCACTTGGGACACTATATGTCGGCACATCCGTGATGTTAATAATCTTAGCTCCTTGGGCATTCGCTTCATTAGGACGTTGCCAGTGAATACTCCAAATATCAACCTCAACATCTTTCCAGTCAACAGGGGTATTTCCTCTTTTCGCGCTGAGCGAGCCCCAGATACGTGGTGTATAGCCCTTAGATTTGATATATTGAATTAAATCATTGACATAACGACGATAGCTTTCTCTGCTACCATAATACTCATCTGTACCGATATGAACAGTGGATACACCATGCAAAGGAGCATCTGGACCATCGAGGAGTTTGTCATAGACGGATTTGACAAAAGCCAGCGTTTCATCGTACTTGTTATCCAAGTCTAGCATGGCAACTCGTTCGACATTGTGCTTGCCTGCGTAATCACTAAGACTTCCTTGATACATGAGGTCTGGACGAACCTTGACAAATGACAGAGCGTGTCCTGGTGTATCAATTTCAGGTACTAGGTTGATATGAAGAGCCTTGGCCAATTTAATCAGATTTTGCATTTCTTCCTTAGTATAATGCTCATCAGATGTTAATTTTTGACCATTCTGACCGACAATATCTGTCTCCAAACGGAAACCAGTCTTGGCATGTTCAAGTACATACTTGAGTTGTTCTTCTGGTGTTAAATTCTTACCTGCCAAGTGTTCCTTGAGGAAGATATAGTTATCATTCAAGTGCAACTGCAAATCGTTCATCTTGTAGTAAGCCATGTTGAGCATGATATCTACAAGGGTGTCATAAGGGATAAATTTACGACCTGTATCCAGCATAAAGCCACGGTGGCTGAAAGTTGGGAAATCACGAATTTCACCGTTTTGCAGATCCTTTTCTCCCATTTGAAGAAGAGTACGAGTTGCGTAGAAGGCTCCTGTGTTCGTTGCGGCTTCGATGGTAATCACATCATCTTGGATAGTGATGCCGTAGCCTTCCTTGCCATAACCTTTGTTTTCAACCTTTTTAAACTCGATTCGTTTTTGAGCCTGTTTGTCACCTGTTGCCAGTTCCAATCCACGGCTTGCAAGGTCTGACTGGTAGAAGGTTGCAGCCTGATCAAAACCTGAATCACCCGTCGCAAGAACTGTATCTGAAGTGATAGAAGATTGACCTTCTTTCCCATACCATTGTTGAACAGCTGGTGCTACTTTTGGTTTCACACCCACACCTTCGTCCTGATGTAGCCCCTTGATGACTACTTCAAACTCTTTGGTAAAGGTATGACTGTCTTTGATTTGTTGTACCATGACCTTGACACGTTGATCTGTCAGAGGTTGGTAGATGCGATTTTGAAGGTCAATCACACCCTGCTTGTTACTGCCGATCAGACTAACCTGACCTGGCAAACTTGGTAGGACAAGAGACTTGCCATCTTCAGCCACATCCAACTGATCAACTTGGCGGATATCCGTTACTTTACTATGGTCCGGAACGTTTGAATAAGCTCGAATTTCTTGAATTCCAACGTTTCTCCAGCCCATTGTACCAGCTTGGTAATCATTGACTTCAAGTTTGAGGTACTTCGCTTTGATACTTTCAGCTAGGTCTACTTTCTCATCTAAAACAGGATCTCCAGTCTTGGTATGAGCTAGTTTCCATTGTTTTTCTCCGTTAGCGCCCACGTCTTCTTGACCTGCGTAATAGAGACTCCAAGATTTGATATTTGGGTCATTTTGCCCATTGCGAAGACGACGATCCCAGTCAATTTCCACATGTTTGATCAAGGTAGTCTTTGGCAGAGTTAGTTCAAAAGTTGGTTTTGGTACATCTTTGTCCGTTGCCCATCTAGTACTATCATCACCATCAACTGCTTTGTTAGCTGTAAAGCTTGTTCCAGCCTCATGGTTGTTTGCTGAAGCAGTAGTTCCCTCTAAGTGATTGAGATCTGGACGTTCTTCTACTTCTTGATTAGTTGGTTTAGTAGCAGGAGTATTTGTTTCTGCTGGTTGCACTTCTTCTTTAGGAATTTCAGATGTTTTTGGAACTGAAGGAGTCGTTGTTGATGTTGTTTCCCCTGTCTCTTCAGGTTTTGTTCCTTCTTCGGTTGCCTGGCTACCCTCTTGATTTCCTTCTGTTGCAGCTTCTGCATCCGCCTTTTCAAGCGCAGCTGCTAAATCATCTGGTAACTTATCCAGAGCTTGAACATGAGTGATACTTCCCTCTGTCTCTGAAGTCGCTGCTGTTTCTGCCGCCTGAACCATATTGGCTCCAAAGATACTAGCACCAATCATAACTGAGGCTGCACCAATTGCAAATTTGCGGATACTATAATGACAGCGTTTCTCAAAAAAGTGTTTGTCCATATTTCTCCCATTTCCTTTCATCCGCTTACGCTAGTAAGCGTTATCATTTCTCCTTTTAAAAAGGAGAGAACCAAGAGGTCCTCTCCAGGTGTTTGATTCATTTTCCGACTCTGACCCCCATAGAAGTCCAAGTCACTTATCCAAACAATGTAATTATGGAATAAATAAATATCTATTCTTTTTTACTGTTAATAGCAAAGAGGGCGGCTGACAATGCTAGGCTGATTCCTGCTAGGAAGAGGGCTGTATCAGACTGGTCTTCTCCTGTTTCTGGGAGTGTCTTTTTGCTTTCTTCATTTTTAAGAGTATCTTTGATTTCTGATGTATTTGTATCAGCTAGTGGTGCTGGTGTCAACTTATACTCTGGTTTCTCAACAGTTGGTGCTGGTTCATCACCTGCTGTACCTAGTGGGCCTGTGTACTCTGGTTTTTCATGTACGGCTGGCTCAACTCCATTGGCTCCACCTTTGTATTCTGGTAATTCGTGAACCAAAGCTTCAACCGCATTAACTCCACCCTTGAACTCAGGAACTTCATGTACAGCTACTTCAACCGCATTAACTCCGCCCTTGAACTCAGGGACTTCATGAACAGCTGCTTCTACTGCATTGACGCCGCCCTTGAACTCTGGGACTTCATGTACAGCTGCTTCTGCTGCATTGACTCCGCCTTTGAACTCTGGGACTTCATGTACAGCTGCTTCTGCTGCATTGACTCCGCCTTTGAATTCTAGGACTTCAAGAACTGGTGGTTGCTCTTCACCCTTGCTACTTGTAGGAGCGTCTGGTTTCGGAGCAGAATCTTTTAATTGATTGAGATAATCTGCAAAGTAGGCAACCATTCTTTCCGTCAAGAGATGGTTATCCGTCGCATATTTCATGCTCGCCTGAACACTAGCTACTTCCTCTTGATTTTCTTTGTCTGTCAATTTTTGAGCCTTAGCTAAAGCTGCTTCATATCCTGACAAGTCAAGTGGCGCTTCTGCTACCTGTGGACGGGTAAAGATGAGTTCCGCTGCAGATTGGTATTGATCTCCACCATCTCCGTATGTCTTGATACCAGTAAGGACAATTTTCTTAGCCTTGATTGTCTTACCAAAGTTAATGTCTTTTGGCTTATTGTTATCAGGCCAGTCCGTTGCAGTAAAAGTGTGCTCCTTGCCAGACTCATCTATTACAACGAGTTTCACATCTCTCAAGTTACCGTTTGAACCTGAACCACGTGGAACATAGCGAAGTCCTGTAATTTCAGTAGGTTCTTTCAAGACCATAGTTGCAGGCTTGCCTACATCTCCTCCATTCCAAGATGTATGCCATAGGCTAGATACATTACCATCAAAGGCATTTCCCAAGCCTTCACCAGCTTGGGCGGGCGCTTCCAAACTTTCAAAGTCTTCTGCTACCAAGGCTGTTTTCTTTTGAACCAAAGCATTCTTCAAAGCTTCAATCTTGGCAATCTCTGCACGCGCTTCTTCGACACTGATATCATCATCTGCCTGACTGAGGTTAAAGACCGCCTCTTTCAGAGCATCCATAGACTCTTTCGTGTAGTTGGTCATGGCAACCGTTGGCAAGTAGTTCTTGAGAGCATTTTCTGTTAACATCTTACCTGTTAGGGTAATTTCTTCGATTTGAAGATTATCCATCATGAAGTCATTATAACCACGGAAGTTGGCATTTCCACCAGAATCACCACGAGTATTGCTTGCATTTCCAGTTGAGTAGATACCTACCCAAGTATCGCCTGTTTCTGCACCAGTCACGAGGAAGGTTGCCTTCTTGGCTTTCTTAGAATCTGTCCAGGTATTTGGCAATTCATGCATTTCCATGTTGCTTGCTTTCGTACCACGGCTGCCAGATTGGAATTCTCCCTTACCAACTACAAAGGCGTAGGTATTGTCAGAACCTGCTTCGTATTCAAAGGTTACACGGTAGGTCTTACCAGCTTCAAAGCGGAAGTTTTGTGGGATAGTTTGGTAAACCAAGTTACGACGGCTAACCAGTCCATTGGTCTTGAGTGACCAATTTCCATCGATAACATCATCAACTTTCTTACCGTTCCAACCACGTTGTGTATATGGATCATGCTTTTCAGACAAGTGAGTGCGGTTGTCTTCAACACCTTCGACACCGCCCACTACGAATGGGAAGATACCCTGAGCAACATTTTCAAAGTCTTGTTTGAAGGTGCCTTTACCTGTATCATGGTTTTCTCCGTACATGCTTGAATTGTTTTCAAAGGTACGAATTTCATCAAAGTAAGTTGCTTCATCACCAGCTTCGCGACTCAAGGTCAGAGTAACATTTGATACGTCCGATCCAGTTGTAAAGAAGGCGTACATGTTTTGGAAGTAACTTGTATTGTCAACTGTAGCATTGTCACGACGTGTATTGTGGGCGTAGGCCTTAACATAGTTGAGAGCGAGAGACTTATTGGTATAAGTAGTCACTTCTTTTTCGCCAGTATTCACTGTGATACTTGCTTTGGCATTACTACGGTTATCGACACCGACATAAACGGCATACTTAGTATTTGGTTTCAAGCCAGTTAATTTCTGAGTGAGGCTGACCTTGCTCTTATTGCCTTGGATACGAAGCATTTCATTTGCACCCTGTGATTTGACAATTTCTGCCTTAGAAGCATCACCAGAAATAGTCCAATGTTTCAAGGTACCGCTGTTAAATCCTTGGTCATAGATGTGCATGCCTTCGCTCCATGACATTTCAGGATTGGTTTGTTTCGAACGGTAAAGTACGTATGGTTGATTAGCTAGAAGGTCTAGGGTAATCTTACCATCTGTTACAGTTAGTTCCTGCTCCTCTGTCTTACCTTGGTCAGTAAGCTTGTAAAGGTAAACCTTGCTCTTTGCCCAATCGCTCGGCAGGGTCCAAGTTGTTGCACCAGCCTGCGTATTGAAGTAGTACATTTTTTCCTTATCAGTAGGAAGTTTCTTACCATTCGCATCCCAGTTCCAAGGAGTCAAGTAAGCTGAACCATCTTGGATCACACGTCCGTTGAGCGTTACTGTACGTTCGCGATATTGTGGGCTATTGACATCGTTTGACTTACGAGTCACAACCACTTTGTTACCTGCAGCATCGACTAGCTCAACCTTCATTTCTGGAGTCCATTTATAGGTGCTACCATTATCGGTCATGGTAACTGGTGTACCATTTTCCCATTTACTTACTGTGAAGTGTTGGAAATACTTAGTCATGACGTCATGGGCAAACAAGTTGGTTACATAGCCATTGTAATCACTTCGTCCTTGCCAGCCTTCAAAGTCTTTCATGCTGTAGCCACCTAGAAGTGGATAGTCGGCTGCACCACCGTAACTTCTGTAGTCTCCTACCCAAGCATCTTTTTGGTGGTTACGGATAAAGCGGGTGATGGCACTGTTGATACCTTTATTGGTGTAACCACCGTAGGTCAAGTCAGCAGCCCAGTGATGGAAGGTAGAGTCGTACTCACCACCATGGCCCCACTCGATTGCAAAGCGCCAACCTTGCTTGTTGATTTCTTTTGCAAGAACGTGGGTAGCCCAGGCACCGTTATCACCTGATTGACCATTGCCCCAAACGTCCACATAGATAAAGTCGAGACCGTCACCAAGTTTTTTCTTCAAATCTTCCCAGCGAGCCAAGCGTCCATGCGCCAAGTCATAAGCAGCATCAATGTTGATACCTTGATCTAGCCAGTTCCAACCGTAGCTGTAGCTACCATCTGGATTCTTACGAAGGATTTTTTCATTGAAGTATTTAGACTCTGGATAGGTTTCAGAAGCGTTAACGTGGATACCTAGATGAGCTCCATATTTCTTCGCTTTCGCAATCAAGGTCTTGAAGTCTTCAACACCACCAATACGTTTACCAATATCAGCATAGTTCAAGTGACCAGAGTCATGACCTTCACTACCATAACCTTTAAGGAGAACACCTTGTCCTAGACCATCTGTGTGAAGATTGATTTTCTTGATACCATCCAAAGTCATGAGGAATGGGTTCTGTGCTTGAGAACCAAAGTTCATCGCGATACGATAAGCTGTGATATCCTTGACTTTTTCCCAACCTTGAGGGTTGTTCATGATGCTACGATAAGCAATAGCTCCATCTTGCCAATCCACTTTATTGTCTGCATTAGCATCTTCAGTGATAACAACCTTGGCACTTGGAAGTTCCTTGGTATACTCTGGGAAGACAATGCCCTTATAAGCTTTTTCCCATTGCCATTCAGAGCTATGAATTCCGACATAGTTAGCATTTCCGACCGTTTCCTTGTAGGCTGTCAAGCGGGTCCAGTCATAAGAACCTCCACCGTAGCTGTTCTGAGAGTTACTCCAAACACCTGCAGCAAGCTTGTCTGTAGAAACAAATCCATACATGTAACCCTTGGCCAAGTCTTTCATTGGATTGGTTACATCGATATGATCATCTCCGCTGACATGGGTATTATTTGACATGGTTGCCCCATCAAACTTAGCACCGGCTTGGTCACTTGAAACAGATACTAAAGCATTGCCAAGGAAACTAATAGAAGAAAGCAGTTTTCTTTCGTCATCAATCTTTTGACCAGGAGTGACTTGATTGTGGTTGACAATCTTGGTCACATCAAAGTGCAACTGATTATCAACAACTTGTAGACGGACCGTCATTTCTGCATTGATAAGATTAGCATCATCGCCAAGCTTCATCAAGTACTCTGCAGTTGTCTCATTGATTTTTTTGTAAGTAACTTCAGGTGTGACTTCGTGTTTGTTGATAAATACTTTATTGAATTGTTGAACTTGTCCTGGCAAGGTATGCCCGTTCAAACTGTATTCTTTAATACGTGGGAAGGCTTGGTCAATCACTGCTTTGAGGACCTTAGACTGAATAGTGTCATAAGTCACCTTGCTATCATCAACTTCAGGACCTGTTTCTTTTTCAGCAGGGGTATTCTCTGTTTTTACCCCCTCTTGGTTATCCGTTTTAACACTAACAACTGTACGCTCATTACCATAGGAACCAGCTTTTAGGACGATTTTCTTCTCATTTTTGAGAGTTTCATTAACAGCTGCTGGCAAAGTGACCGTATCAAAGAGTTTCTCATCATTATTCGTTGCATTTAGCTGACCGTCTGACTTGAGAGTGATAGAGAGACGGTTTGTTGATCCTGTTTCAGGGGCAGCAACACGACTACCTCCATACCAAGTGCTAGTTGTTGGAGATTTATACTCCCAGAACCAACCATCCTTGTCATAACCGACAAAAACATTATTATTGGTATCTTTAAATTTCAGGAAGACACCAAAGCGTGATTTGCCCTTTTCAGAATCTTCTTTGAAGGTTAAATCAACAGTTGCATTTCCATTGGCATCAACGGTCAAGCCCTTCTTTTCAAACAGGGCTGGTTTACCTGCGTTATCATTTTGAGCAGTTGAAGATAGTTGATTGTAGCGGACACCTTTTTCTTCTCGGATAGTGACTGTTCCCTGTTGTTCTTTTTTCTCTACCGTTTGCCATTCAGCTGTTACTTTTTCAGGTGTTTCAGGTTTAGCAGCTGGTTTGTCCTCTTTTGGTTTTTCTTCAGCTGGTTTTTCTTTCTCTTCCAAGTCTGCTGGTTTGACACTTGAAATTCCCTTCATGTGATCTTGGATCCATTTCAATTGGGCAGGTGAGAAGAGAATACCACCACTCCGTTGGCCAACAACTCCATTTTGATGAACACCGACCAGTTTTCCTTCTGTATCAAAGATACCGCCACCACTAGCACCTGGTTTTCCTCCTTGATAACCGATCCCTTGGACACCTTCTCCATATGGTTCTGCAAAATCAACTGTAGTATTGACAATCGGATTCAATTTCCCTTCTGGATAACCAAAGACATGGAGCTTATCTCCGATTTTCTTAACTACTGGCTTTTTGGTTACTTCAACAGGCGTATTTTCCAGAACTGTACGTAATCTCACAAGAGCCAAATCATTCTTGTAACCTTTTAGGAAACCTTCACGATCCCAGTGAATAATATCTTTTTTACTAAATTTAACATCTGGTAGTCCTGGATAGGAAATGCTATAGATATCTCCATCACCATTATCATTGTCAACGACCTTGCGATTATTGCCATCTGGAACGTCTTTTATAAAGTTATGTGAAACAGTTAAAACAAGATTTTCGCCAATGACAATCCCACTACCTTCACCTGATGGTGTCTTGATTTTGACAGTTGCTCCGTAGTTTAATTCACCATTCTTGGTTTTAGCTACATCTTCTGGAACAAGATTCTCAGTACCCTTAGCTAATTGATCCTTGTCAACTTCTTTCCCTTTATCTTCAGCCTTATCTAATTTGCCCTCTAAGCCTTCTGGTAACTTATCTGAACTAGCTGATTTTTCTTTTTCAAGTGCTAATAGTTCTTCTTCTGTCTTAGGTCCATCCGTAACCTCTGGAGACCCTTGGTCTTCTCCCGCCTTTGGTGCTTCAAAATCACGCCCATCATTCTCTTTTGCTGTTGCAAGAGTAGCAGCTAGGTCCGCTGGTAAATTCGCTGTGGAGCCAGACTGCACGCTATCTGCAAGAACTGTACTTGTCCCAAAGAATGCAGCTCCAATCATAACAGAAGCAACACCCAATGAAAATTTCCGAATACTAAATTTACAACGTTTTTCAAAAAATCGTTTATCCATGAACTCCTAAATCCTTTCATTTTTGAGTAAGCGTTTACATTCCTTTTTTAAAAAATACTCCTTCCTCTGAAAGTGCAATGCTTAACCCTGATAAATAAAAAATAATTGTGCTTTTAATATAACAAATAATAGCTAAGAAAGCAATAGGAAACAAGTAAAATTAACGAAAATTTTCTCTATTCTGACAAAAATAGGCTCCAAATTTAGAGTCTTTCTTTACAAATGTAAAAAAGGATTCAGCATTCAAGAGAAATACTAAATCCTTTCTTATATTTTGCAACAGTTATTTCACATGTTTTGCGAGATCTTCTTGGGCCTTTTTATTCGACTCTTCTTTTTCTTTCATCCATTTATCTTGAGCTTTTTGATATTCTTCTGCTGTTACAGGTTTATCTTGTACATCTAGGTATTTATACAAGAGGGCTTCGCTTGTACCCTTGTTACCAGAGTATGCAAACGGAAGCGTAAATGGTACCATCTTAGACAACATTGGACGACCAGTTTTAGAAGTTGTTGGGATGATCAAGGCACTATCGGTCAACCAAGCTTGGGCAGCAGCATATTTCTCATAACGTTTTGAAACGTCATTCACTTCTTCACCAGCTTCCACAACCATTTTTTCGTAGTCTTCCAAACCAACTTGCTTAGCTGCAGCGTTGTTTGTTCCAGAGTCAAATCCTAGGTAAGTCTTTGTATTTTCTCCGACAGATGGCTTGATGATATCAAGGTAAGTAGATGGGTCTGCGAAGTCTGGAGACCAGCCCACGTTATCTGAGATATCCCAGTCTTCTCCAGCTGCAGTTTCAGCAAAGTAAGTGATATTCAAGACATCATCTTTTTGAAGTTGTTGGATATCGACAACGACGTTCTCTGACCCTAGAGTAGCTTCAAGCGATTGTTTGAAGGATTGAACACGTTGAACTTTTGTTGTATTTGTTTGGTCTACTGGCATATCCAAGTGGATTGGGAATTTCACACCTTCTGCTTGAAGAGCTGTCTTAGCTTTGGCAAATTCTGCTTTGGCCTTATCTGCGTTATAGAGTCCATCTTGGGCATCAGCTAAATTTACATCCTTCCACTCGTCTCCATAAGTCACCAATTTTTCTCTGACCAACTCACCAAAGTTTTTGCCATCTGCTTGAACAAATGTAGGTGGGACAAACAAGTTACGAAGCAGTTTAGTCGCACCACTTGCACCGTTTACTTGAGAGGCATAGGCGGTTCTATCAAAACCAAAGGCAAGAGCTTGACGGAAATCTTTGTTTAGAAGAGCTTTCTTGGTTGATGTTTTTTCTTCATCCGTTGTCTTAGAAGTATACTTATAAGACTGGCGATCAATATTAGTACCTACTAAATAAGTAGTAGAATCTTGTTGTGTGTAAACAATATTGTCTTTAAATGCTTTTTCAGTCTCTGGGTAGCTAGCGCTTGTTGGGAAGAGACGCGCCATTGTAAAGCTGCCATCTTTGAAAGCTTCAGTTGGCTTATTAGTATCTTGACCATCCCAGAAGGATAATTTCACTTTATCAAGATGAACATTGTCTTTGTCCCAATAGTTTGGATTCTTTTCGAACTCGACTGACGATTTGGCTACGATTGATTTGAGTAAGAATGGTCCATTGTAGAGAATACTGCTTGGGTCTGTACCTTTAGCAAAGTCATCCCCTTTAGAGTTCAAAAATTCTTCATTAACAGGAGCCAGAACACCCATTGTTGTCTTAGAATTCCAGAAACTTTCTGGCTTGTTCAAGGTGTACTGAATTGTTTGATCATCAAGAGCCTTAATACCAACTTGTGAGAAATCTTTAATTTCACCTTTCACATAAGCATCCAAGCCTTTGATTGATTCCTGAACAAGATAAAGACCATCAGATTTTTTATCAGCAGCATATTTAAGCCCTGTTACAAAGTCTTGAGCTTTGACTTCTGCGTATTCCTCACCTTCAGAGGTATACCATTTTGCATCCTTACGAAGCGTATATGTGTAAGTCAAGCCGTCCTTAGATACAGACCAATCCTCAGCCATAGATGGCACAAAGTTACCATAGCGGTCATTTTCAAGCAATCCATCAATCACATTACTAGTAATGTCAGCAGTTGCTGCCTTACCAGTTGTCAAATAGTTGAGGTTGTCAGGGTCTGTTTCATAGATATATGAGAATGTCTTCTCTCCTTTAGCGCTCGAACCTGATCCAGAGCATGCAGCTAAAGTAGTAGCCGTCAATAAGGTTACACCTGCAAGAGCAAATAGTTTTGAACTTTTCATCATTTTCTCCTTTAAAACTTTCTATCTATTATAGAACCTTTTCAGAAAGATGTCAACAGAATTTTCAGAATTTTTGTGTTAATTTGGTATATTCTGAAAAGACAAAAAAAGAGAAGGCAGTGATTGTCCTCTCCAGATTTTAGCTGACATCAACCCACTATAGTTAATGTTAATATTGGGGCATTTATTAACATTTTGCAAATCCACTTAATAGATATTGTGAACACGTGAACGCATTTATTCTTGATAAGGATTTTTCTAAGAGAATCCTTATCAAGAATAAAATAATCATACACATACTATTTTGTTAGTCACGCTTAAATATATCCCGACTATAAACTTTATTAGACACATCCTCTAGTGAAGGTTCAAAACGATTGGCTACAATAACATTACTAGCTTCTTTAAATTTATCTAGATTATTTACCACTTTATTACCAAAGAATGTTTCCCCGTCATTCAAAGTTGGCTCGTAGATGATAACCGTAACTCCCTTAGCTTTCAAGCGTTTCATAACACCTTGAATAGATGAGTGACGGAAGTTATCCGAATTACTTTTCATTGTTAAACGATAAATACCTATAACAATCTCTTGTATATTCTTAAATGCATCTAAACTGTCAGTCTCAGATACTCCAGCTTTTTCTAAAATCCGTTGAGCAATGAAATCCTTACGCGTTCGATTGCTTTCAACAGTTGCCGTCATCATATTTTGTGGTACATCAAAGTAATTTGCTAATAACTGCTTACTATCTTTAGGTAAACAATACCCACCGTAGCCAAAGGATGGATTGTTATAATGATTTCCTATACGTGGATCTAGGCCAATACCATCAATAATGGCTTTTGTATCCAAACCTTTCACCTCTGCATAAGTATCCAATTCATTAAAGTAAGAAACACGCAACGCAAGGTAGGTATTGGCAAATAATTTAACTGCCTCAGCTTCCGTTACTCCCATGAAAAGTGTATCTATGTCTTCTTTAATAGCCCCTTCTTTTAGTAGGGAAGCAAATATATTAGCTTTGTCTTTTAAATAAGTATCTTCTAAGTCAGTTCCAACAATGATGCGACTCGGATACAGATTATCATATAATGCTTTAGATTCGCGTAAAAATTCTGGACTAAACAGGATATTTTTATACTGATATTTCTTTCGAACAGACTCTGTGAATCCAACAGGGATTGTAGATTTAATAATTATTACCGCTTTCGGATTAATTTCTTTTACTTGTTGAATGACTGCCTCTACTGCTGATGTATCAAAAAAATTCTTTTTCGAATCATAATTTGTTGGTGCTGCAACAACAACAAATTCTGCACCTTCATAAGCATACTTAGCATCCATAGTTGCTTCCAAGTTTAAATCTTTTTCCACTAAGTATTTTTCAATATAATCATCCTGAATTGGAGACTTTTTTTGATTGATTAATTCAACTTTTTCAGCAACAATATCAACTGCTTTTATTTCGTGATGTTGTGCCAACAACACAGCAATTGATAATCCTACATAACCTGTTCCTGCTACCGCTATTTTCATAATTCCACCTCTGATATTTTAAATTAATAAAATAAAGTTACTTTTCCCAACTTACTCCTTTTCTAAGTGTTTTAGCAGGTATTCCTCCAATCAAGCAATTTTTTTCTACGAAATAACCTGTAACTAAACTAGAATAAGCTACTACAGAACCATCTGCAATCTTACTTCCCTTCAATAAGTGTGCTTCAGCGCAAATCCATACATGGTTACCAATTACAATTTCTTCTGTCATTTTTATTTTTTTCTTACCATCGTAACTCAGTGTATGACCAGCTGAGTCAAAAAGAATAACATTCCAACCTAAAAGTACGTTATTACCAACAACAAGCCTATCAGTACACGATATAAAACAATTTCTATTCGCATAAAAATTATTGCCCAAAATGATGGTTCCTCCTGTAACACTAATTGTGCAACCTTTTGTAATCACCGACTTCCCTTTAAAAATAACTTTTCCTTGTTTCAAATCTATGAGCGATCGATTAGGGGATATTATCTCCGTACCTGAGAAACCAATTCGAACTAAACCAAATTTTACTACTGTTTCTATACTAACTACATTCTTTTTTAAATTTAACAGCTTGACATTATATGCTACAAAAATTGGAAGGTGAATAGCCTGATTAATTGGTAAACACCTAAAATTAAAAAAGATTGTTTTAGGTAGCGAGATCAGATAAGTTAATAAATGTCGAACCTGCATCTATTCCCCCTTATATAAATTTATAAACTTTTCACTTTGTTTTTCGATAGAATAAATATCAATATTCTCAAGAATGCATTGGTAATAGACATTGTAGTTTTCCATTTCTACAAATTTCTTTAAAATACTATATAATGTATTTCCCGATTCATCTGTAAAAACTTCTCCTCCTCCTACTGTTTGCACAATTTCAGGTAATCCACCTCTATCTGAAGTGATGACAGGAAGGCCATTTGCATTTCCTTCAATTACCACTCTACCAAACGGTTCATCCCAAGCAGATGGGACGACCAATACATCTGAATTTTGATAAGTTTTATAGAGGGTTTCTGTATCTTGAAAACCTAAATATTGTATTCTAGGATCACTCTCAATTTCTTTTTGAAGTTTTTCTAAATCTTTTCCTTTTCCTACAATTTTCAAAGAAATTTCCGGACTAGTTAGTTTTTTAAAAGCCATTACTAAGTTAAAAACGCCCTTTATTTCAAGTATAGAACCTACAAAAAGAAAATTCGTTTTTTCTGGATTTCTTTTTGTCTTTTGCTTTTGTTTGATAATATTTTCCAATTTACTCTTTGAAAATATAACAGCATTTTCAATGACCATACATTTTTGAGAAGATGGGTTAATAAATCCTTTATTGATAAAATTATTCAAAGTAAATGCTGATGGTGCTGTTACTATGTCTAAGTGTCTTAAACTTTTCTTAACAAAAGGTCTATATATTCTATTTAGAAGTTTAATAAGAGCAATATCTTTCTCACCCCATGGATATTCTAGCCAATAGTCTCGCAATGTCCAAATGGTCCTGATATTTCTCTTTTTAGCTTCTTTAACTATTGATAAAGACATTCCTGAAATTGTATTAAAGTGAACGATATCTGGTTGTACTTCCTCAATGATATTGATAAATTTTCTTTTTGCAAATACATTATAGGTTTCAAATATTTTATAGAAAAAATGTTTAGCTGGATTCTTCTTGGCACTGAAAATATAGTGAAGACTAAAAAGCGGAGTTCTTCTTCTAAAAACCTTAACTCCATTAATAACTTCCTCAATATCAGAATCAATAGCATCATCAGAGTATGCAAATACCTCATGTCCTTCTTTTACAAGTTGTTCAGCTAGGAATTTGGTGCTCTTTTGTGCTCCTCCTTCTTCATTATAGAACATATTCACAAATAAAATTTTCATAAATTTTCACCTACTAAACATCATTATTAACTGCTTGTATTGACCTGTTACAAATATTCCTATAGACCAAATTAGTCCCAATACCAGTCCTTGCAACACAAGATTGATAACTACACCCTGTTCAAATCTAAAGCCAATCATATTGAATATAATATATGGGATAACAGTTACAAGGTGGACTAAAATTATTTTTAAATATTTAATTATGTCACTTTTAAAGACTACATGTGATAAAAAGTAGAGATTCAGTGATAGCCCTATTATAAATGAAATAATTAACATAACAGCAATTGTCACTATACTTTTCGATAATAGTCCTATCACAATAGCTATAATATTGAGTCCTGACGCTAATAATCCTACCTTAAATAACAAATCAACACGATTCGAAGCTTGATAAAAAATTCCTATTGGGCTATTAGCCATTTGAATCCAGATACTAGCAGATAATATTTGAAATACTGGAACGCTCTGAAACCAATTATTTCCAAACATAAATGTTATCACATCACTTGCATTAAAAAACAAATACACTGAGATTGGCATTCCCATTAAAAGTAGAATATTAAAAATTTTTGCAAAAACTTCTTCCATTTTTTGTCTATCATTTTGAAAATTCGACATTATCGGATGAATTACAGGTGAAATCACCTGCAATAAAATTTGATTAGGATATAAAGATAACTGGTAGGCCTTATCATAATAACCCAACGCAGCGGGATTAATGAATCTACCAATCAAGAGATTGTCTAAATTTCTTGCAAAGTAGTTTAGAAAATTAAACATAAATTGAAACTTAGAAAAATTTAGAATTTTAACTAACGAAGTTTTCTCTATCTTTTTCTTAAAACTCAACTCAACACTTGAAAAAAACACCAAAAATAATATAGTAGCCTTCATAATATTAGAAAAAATCAGAGAATATACCCCGAAATCATGTATGGCCAGCACGACACCAATAACTCCACTAAAAATATTGGCAATCAGACTCAATAAGTTCATCCGTTTAAAGTTCATGTTTCTTGTTAAAATTGACTGAGGAACAATTGTCATAGTATAAAATAGTACACACATACCTAATAATAAGTACAGTTTGATATAGACTTCATTCCCATAGACTATACTAATTGGATAGCCTATCAATACAAAAACAAACGAAAGAATTAAACCCGAATAAATTGTTAAAGTAAAAATATTATTTAAATCATTTTGAGTTAATGTCTTATTTTGTACAATTGCAGGTCCTATTCCCGAATCTGCCAACATCTGAAAGAATACTAAAAACACATTGACAACCGCTACAACACCATACTCTTCAGGTGTTAATATTCTACTNAATACCGCCGTTACAAATAATTGAATTATGACATTAGAATACTTACCTAAAGCAGTATATAGGATACCTACCTTAAACTTATTACTTATATCCATTAATCAACCTCTGAAAAATCAATATGATAAAAATCTACCATATTCTTGATACATTTATCATTATTATTACCATATACAGCATTCAGATACACCAAACTCTCCTCAGGATTGTCATCTATAGTTAATGGCGTCCCTTTATATCGTGTCGCTTTTACTGTTTTAATTCCATTTTTGACTGCCAAAAAATTCAACCATACATCATCGGCTAGAAAACTGAGTTCCCTGATATTTTTTTTATTAAAAAGATCCTCATTGCGAGTACATGGAGGAAATAATGTCCCACCTCCGCTAGTAAAAAAATTAAAATACGATGGTATAGTAGCTCCTGATATTTCATATTCCCATTGATTATATGGATATAAACTTCCATCAGAAAACAACTTAATTCGATGACATCGCATTGCTGAAACACACTGTGGATAAATTCTATAGGATGCAATCAGTTTCTTTATAGTATTTCGAGGATAAATGATATCGTCATCAACTAGAACAACTATACTGTTCGGATTATCTTTCATAGCATAAAAATATTTTTTATGTGAACGAAGATTCTCATCCACATAGACAATTTCCAAACCATTTTTGATTTCAAGTTCTAGAATACTCTCCAAATTAATGCCTTCAAATTCATCTTTATAAACATACATAATAAAACGATTAGGGATAATTGTCTGATTGAAAATACTTTTAATCATACTTGGTAAATAATTAAGACGACTTGGAATTGTTGTAAACGAAACAATTAGTTCATTTTCTAAATTAGCCTTTTCACCCAAGATGTCAACCGTTTTTTTACTAAAAACTTGTAGATAAATTTTTTTATATAATCTAAATAGTCGATAATAGATGGCATTAAGTAACTTGCTCATGCAACTTCTCCTCTCCACGTGGCCAATATACACAAAGAACAATAATTAACAGCAAAATACTCATAGATGAAGTCTCCATTGTAATATAAATCATAAATGAGGCTAACATAGCCAACAGTGTTTTTGATTCTATTCTATATTTTCCAAGAAACAGATTAATAAGAAGCACTATAAATAAAACACCTGGAAATATACCAGTTCGAGCAAGTATATCTAGCAAGGTATTATGTGCTGAATTAACGATAATCCCATTTGTCCAAGCATTAAAATTAACGTTGAGCCCTCGTCCAAACCAAAAATTCTCTTCAAAAATACGAATCGCTAATTGCCAAATATTGATACGTCCTGAAAAAGTTGCATTTTTGGAAAAAATCGCTGTAAAAGTTGATAAAATTGTACTTTGTGAAAAGATTATAGAAAGAGAAAAACAAACATATGCAGCCATACTGACTAAAGAATACAGTTTTCCTATATTTTCCTTTAATCCCATCAGACGTATGAAAATAAAGAAAATATAGCAGATAATTGCTGTACTGGACTGTGTTAAAAATGATAAAATTCCGAACAATCCTAAAAAAATAATTTCCTTTAGTGATATAAACTCATTCATTTTTTTATTTAATAAGTAAAAACTACCTAATCCAACAATGATATACGGGGTAGCTATGTTCTTCCTTCCTAAAAAGTAAAGTCTATTATCTCCTGTAGGGTGCAAAGAATCGAAACCGACCGGAAAAAGCAATTGAGTTATTACTTGAACACACAAAAACAAGATAAAGGTTAAAAAGAGGCTTTTTATTGTTGTTTTACAATCCAACAATAAAAAGTGTTTCAAAAATGAATATAGTCCTAAAAGGAAAAACTGACCTCCAACGTAGTTAAGGTACAACGTTTGGCTTTGAAAAGCTGCAAATGCTTGAAAAAATAAAAATAGAACAACTAGAATATCAATCAGTGTTACTTTATGCTGTAAAAGAACTTTGGGAATATAATAAAAAGTCACAAATAGCTTAACTAAAGTAGAAAGCAAAGCAAATAAAGTCGCCATTGATACGACTGTGAAAAAGCTGGGTAGAAAATATGCCAGCAACACACAGATTATATATATTTCTCTTTTTGTCATCAATCTAATTTATTCTTTCCTCATTTATAATTGAATTATTTTTATACTTCCAGAATAATATCAACAATCCGTTTACAAGTCATTCCATCTCCATAAGGGTTGCTAGCTTTGCTCATCTTGTTATATTCTGTTTCATCTTCAAGAAGAAGTTTGAAGTTACTATAGATATTCTCTTCTTCTGTTCCTACCAACTTCAATGTGCCAGCAGCGACCCCCTCAGGACGCTCTGTTGTATCACGCATCACCAAGACAGGTTTTCCTAAAGAAGGTGCTTCTTCCTGTACACCTCCAGAATCTGTCAAAATCATATAGCTTTGATTCATAAAATTATGGAAATCAATAACCTCTAACGGTTCAATGATTTTCATTCGTTCATTATCGCCAAAAACTTTACTTGCTAATTCTCGAACCTTAGGATTTTTATGGATGGGATATACAACTTTTACATCTTCGAATTCGTTTAAAATTCGATTAACAGCATTAAACATGTTTTCCATCGGTTTCCCAAGATTTTCTCGTCGATGAGCCGTTAGCATGATTAACTTACTACCCTTTGCCCATTCTAAAATTGGGTGATGGTAGTTATCTTGAACAGTCGTCTTCAAAGCATCAATGACTGTATTTCCCGTCACAAAGATATTTTTTCTGTCCTCTCTTAGTAGATTTTCCTTCGCAACTTCAGTCGGCGCAAAATGATAGTCGGCAATGATAGAAGTTGTCTGGCGATTGAATTCCTCTGGAAATGGACTTTGGAGATTATAGGTTCTGAGACCTGCTTCGACGTGTCCCACTTTGATTCCCATATAAAATGCTGCTAAAGCTGTCGCAAATGTTGTTGTCGTATCTCCATGAACAAGAACAAGATCTGGTTTTTCTTTCTCTAGAACCGCCTGAATTTTATCCAAGATACTAGTCGTAATGGTAAATAGGGTTTGATTTGCTTTCATGATACCCAAATCATAATCTGGGACAACCTTGAACACCTCTAAAACCTGCTCTAACATTTCCTTATGTTGACCAGTTACACACACAAGTGTCTTGATTGAATCATTTTGTTTCAGTTCATTTACTAAAGGACACATTTTAATAGCTTCTGGACGTGTCCCAAAAACCAACATGACTTTTTTCATTTTGATTCTCCCATTAATTTTCTATAAAGTCTCCGATAATTATCCAAAAACAAGGAATAATTAAATTTTGTCTCATAGTCTTTTTTTGCTTGATAAGCGAGTTTTTCTCTAAGCTTTTTGTCAGTCGCAAGCTTTTCAATCGCTCTCGCTAAGGCAACATCATCCTTAACAGGAACAAGAATCCCATTTTTGTTATTGACTACTTCATTTATTCCTGGGATATCTGATGCAACCATCGTTTTCCCATTCATAAATGCTTCAATTACATTTAGAGCCAACCCCTCATATAAAGATGATGACACTAAGTAATCAAAACTATTGATACATTCAACAACATCTTTTCGATAACCTAAAAATATTACTGATTTTTGAAGATTTAATTGTTTCACCTTGTTTTCAAGCTCATCTCGAAGTTCTCCATCTCCGACAATGAACAACGTAATATCCCTGTGTTTCACTAAAGACATCGCATCAATTAGGTAGGTCAATCCTTTTTGCTCTGATAACCTAGCAATACACCCCAATTTGATTCCGTTATAGTTTACAATTTCATCAACTAGCTTATCAGTTTTTTCAAAAACAACCCCATTATAGATTACTGTACCATCAATGATTCCTACATCATGTTTCAAATTATCATTAACCGCTTTACCCACAGCTACACAATACGCTTTTTTTAAGGAAAATTTGTATAATGGTAATTTATTTTTAAATACATTATGTGCAGTGTAAACATGTATCAACTTAGGATTAATGATTTTCAACAAGCGAATATAAAAGGCAGCCATCCGATGATGGGTGTGAACAATGGTAATATCATCATTTTTGATAATTCTATACAAACTTGAAAGTGTCTTTACCATAGTTAGGGGATTCTTACTGTCAACATCTAAAATTTTATGATGTTGAACTCCTTTTGATAAAAGTTTGCTCTCCCATAGTCCACCTGTTGAAGCGACATGGACACTATCAAATTCATCTTTCAAATCAGAACTCAATTGATATACAATACGTTCAGCACCACCAATATCCATTGTACGAGAAATATGTAGAATATTATTTTTTTGATTTTCGCTTTTCATCTAAAACTCGCTTAATAAAAGTAACATTCCCTACAAAATAACGCTTAAAAAGGCGTTTGGGTTCATTAACTACACGGAACAACCATTCCAGATTCAATTTTTGCATCCATAATGGAGCTCGTTTAATGTATCCTGATAATACATCAAAACTGCCACCAACACCCATAAAGACAGCATTAATCCCATTATCCATGAATGATTGGATGATATATTCCTTTTTAGGAGAAGTAATCCCTACAAATACAAAATCTGGTTTTCCCTCTTTAATATCTTCCTGAATCTTTTTTTCATCTTCGGGTGAAAAATATCCGTTTCTATAACCAACAACATTAAGATTAGGATATCTTTGTTTAAAAACTTTTAGCATATCTTGCAAAATTTCTTCTTTGGCTCCAAAAAAGTAAACGGAGTATCCTTTTTTGTTTGATAATTCTAGCAAATTTTGCATCAAATCTATACCAGCTACTCGTTCAGGGACAGGCGCTCCTAAAAACTTACTCGCTAAAACCACTGAAGCACCATCAGCATTAATTATTCCTGATTCATTAACGATTTTTTTGATTTTCTCATCTTCATGGCACTGATTAATTTTATCTGCGTTAACTCCCATCAAGTGCAAAGGATGCTTCTTTAAAACATACTGTTCAACAGCATCCACTGTTTCTTTCATCGTTAATGGATCAATAGTAATTCCTAATATTTGAATTCTCTCATTCATATGAACTATTTCGCTCCATCTCTCATAAATACTACTTTAACTGTCTTCAATAAAATTTCAATGTCTTTCCAAATTGTCCAATCATCTATATAGGCCACATCTAATTTGACAACTTCATCGAAATTCTTGATCTCACTTCGTCCACTGACCTGCCATAACCCTGTTATCCCAGGTTTAAAACTTAGACGACGTTTTTGTTCTGGGGTATAGTGCTCATACTCGTCCACTGTTGGTGGTCGTGTACCAACTAAACTCATATCTCCCTTTAGAACATTATAAAACTGTGGCAACTCGTCCAAGCTAGTCTTCCTTATAAAACGACCAATTTTCGTGATACGAGGATCATCGTCCACCTTAAACATTCCACCCTGCATAGTATTTTGTTCCATGAGTTCTCTTTTTTTCGCCTCGGCATCTACACACATGGAGCGGAACTTATAAAAAGTGAACTGGCGACCATTTTTTCCTATACGCGTCTGAGCAAAAATAGCAGAGCCCCCATCCTTTCGAATCAAAGGAACCAGTACAATACTGACTAGACCACATAGTATCAGACCTACCAGGGAACCGATAATATCAATAATCCGCTTAGCAATCACGTGGCTAGTCTTATAAAATGTTGTAGAAAAAGTCACAACGTTTAATCCTGCCATCTCACGAATTTGCTTGTTACGTGCCAAACTACGATCAAAAGCATTTAGATTGACTGTTACATCAATTCCCATCGTTTCAAACTGAGAGACAAGCTCTCCAATATTGTATTTTTCACTCGGAAGATTGATAAAGACTTCATCGACCACCTCATGAGTCGCAAAGTCTACTATCTCCTCCTCTGCTACTACCTTTAAAGAATTATGCTGAAAATCTGGTTTATCTAAGACACTGACAGCTACCAACTCCCCAACAACCTCATTTGATTCTATTAATCTATCCAGTACCTTTTCGACACGAGAAGTTGCTGTAAGCAAGAGAATCTTCTTACTTCCTTTAAAATTGGGATAAGCTCGCTTCCAATACCACTTGATAAATAGGTTTAGCGCATAGACTAAGAGAGCATGTAATGTGAGGAAGTAAATCATGCCTCGTCTGGAAATACTAAATCGATCCTCTAAGAAAAAATTAGAAATACTAATCGCTAGCGCAAAGAATAAAATATATTTCAATGTCTGGACAAGTTCAAGCAAATATCCCCTTTTAAAGAAATCCTGTCCATAATCACTAATATAAAAGACAAAATAATGGAGGATATAAAGTGCAATAGCTGTTGTTGAAACAATCTCCGTTTCTCTCACAGCGCTAAGTAGATAAGTCAATAAAATAACAAGAAAACTCTGGATTATGGCCAATGAAGGCTTTACTACTTTTCCATTCATCTCTATCCCCCAACCTATTTTTTATTTTTTCCCGTAATCTCCATAATTTCCATAAGAACCGTATTTGTCTACTGAAGTATCGAATTTATTCAACACAACTCCCAAAAACGGCTTCTCTGTGTGTTCCAACTGTTCTTTCGCTTTTTGAATATCTCGTCGATTTGTTTCACCTGCTGCTGTCACTAAAATAGAAGCATCACATTTTCGCGTAATGATAGCCGCATCAATCACGGCACCGACAGGAGCAGTGTCTACAATGATGTAGTCAAAATATTTACGCAAGGTTTCAAGCATTGTACTGAAATTCTTACTTTGAAGAAGAGCTGTCGGATTCGGTGACACAGAGCCAGCCTGAATCACAAAGAGATTTTCGATATTGGTATCACAAAGCCCTTGTGACAGGTCTGTAGTTCCTGATAGAAATTCCGTCAGACCTGTAATTTTATCCCTTGCTTTAAAGACACCTGACATAACAGAATTGCGGATATCTCCATCAATCAACAGCGTTTTGTAACCTGCACGCGCAAAAGCCCAAGCGATATTAGTGGAAGTCGTTGATTTTCCTTCTCCTGGTTTCACAGAAGTGATAGAAAATACTTTCAAATCATCTCCACTTAACTGTAGGTTCGTGCACAAAGCGTTATAATATTCCTCCGCCTTTTTTACAAGATCCAATTTTGCCTGTGAGATTTCTAACGTTGGCATAACTTCCTCCTATTTCATTTTATCCAAATCTGGAACGACCCCTAGAAGTGGAATTTGTAGTACATCTTCGACATCTTCAGGACGTTTCACACGGGTATCGAGTAACTCAATCAAAAGAACAGTAATTACTGTTACGACGACTCCTCCAAGAAAACCAAACAAGGTGTTGCGTCGAACATTTGGAGAAGAGGGAGTCGTAGCTGGTCGCGCTTCTTCAAGTGTCGTTACATCAGATACTCGCGTTACAGCGATGATCTTTTCTGCAGCAGCTTCTCGTAGAGAATTAGCAATGCGACTGGCTTCCTCTGGTTGTTTATCCTTGACAGATATTGAGACGATACGAGTGTCAGCTGGTACAGTCACTTGAACTTTGCTAGCTAATGTTTTTGCTGGCATATCCAATTTCAAATTTGTCGCTACCTTTTCCAATACATCCTGCGAAAGGATAATCTCGCGGTAGTCTTTTACCAGATAAGATCCTGCCTGCAAGTCCTGATTTGTCAACCCCGGCTTATCTCCTTGATTGCGATTCACTACGTAAATACGCGTGGTACTCGTATATTCTGGCTTAACGATAAAAGTGCTATATGCAAAAGCTCCCGCCCCTGTCACAAGTGCCACTAATAAAATAATTAGTTTGCGTTTCCATAAGGTTTTAAATAATTGAAATACATCGATTTCTATCGTATTTTGTTCTTTCATCATTTCTCCTAAATTAGTTGATCCATTACAATTTTTCGAGGATTATCTATAAAAAGTTCCTGAGCCTTCGCTTCTCCGTATTTTTTGGCAATAAGGCCATAGGCTTCTGCCATATGAGGAGGTCTACCGTCTAGATTGTGCATATCACTTGCAATGACATGAACCAAATCCTGCTCTAAAAAATACTGAGCTCTTTTTTTCATGAATTTATAACGTTCTCCAAAAAGTTTGGGTTTGAGGATGTGTGAACTATTTACTTGCGTGTAACAGCCCATATCGATCAGTTCTCGAACGCGTTTTTCATTATTTTCAAGAGCATCATAACGCTCAATGTGGGCAATGACTGGAGTAATTCCCAACATCAAGATCTTGCTCAAGGCACTATGAATATCGCGATAAGGGGTGTTCATACTAAACTCTATCAAGGCATAACGACTATCATTGAGGGTCGGAATCCGCTTTTTTTCCAGCTTATCCAGAACATCTGGTGTGTAGTAAATTTCAGCCCCATAAGCAATGACCAAGTCACTCGCCACTTCCTTAGCTATTTCCCGAACCTGAAGAAAGTTTTCTGCTATCTTCTCTTCTGGAGTTTCAAACATGCCCTTGCGACGATGAGAGGTAGAGACAATGGTTCGCACCCCCTGCCTGTAGGCTTCTGTCAAGAGAGCCTTGCTTTCCTCTCTTGACTTGGGGCCATCATCTACATCAAAGACAATGTGCGAATGAATATCAATCATTTCATTTTCCCTCCAACACGTCTTGAATAGCAGCTTTGACAGATGCAAGGCTACTGTCGTCAATTTCCATCATATAGAGGTTACTATCTGGCATCGCATAGGAAGGAAGATCCATCCGTCCTGTACCTTTCAAGTCTTGCGAATCCACTTTGTAAGTTCCACCACTTTCTAACTGAGCATTGACCAAATTCATCATGGTCTCAAGTGGCATATTTGTTTGGATAGAATCTTGCAAGCTATCAATGATCGTACTATAATTTTTCAGTGCTTCGGTTGACGTTAATTTTTGAAGGATAGCCACAATCACCTTTTGTTGATTGCGCCCGCGGTCACGATCGCCATCTGCTAGGGAGTAGCGCTCACGAACAAAACCGAGAGCCTGTTCTGAATCAAGATGAACATTGCCCACAGGGAATTGAAACTTACCGTGTAGTGCTGTGAATTCCTGATCATTATAAACATCTACCCCACCCAACAAATCAATCAATTTCAAAAACGAAGTGAAGTTCAATCGCACATAGTAATTGATATCCACTCCATAGAGATTTTCTAAGGTGTGGATGGATGAATCAACTCCATAAATGCCCGCATGGGTTAATTTATCTTTTTGATTATTTCCACCGTCTGCGATTGGTACATAGGCATCACGTGGCGTTGTGGTCAAGAGGATCTTCTTGGTATCTCGATTGACAGTCATCAGGATATTGACGTCTGAACGCGACACTGAACTAATCGGGCCATAGGTATCAATTCCACTCACATAGATATTGAAAGACTGACTCTTTGAAGTTTTAGGAGCTTCTACTTTTTTGGTGAATCCCTTGGTATAAATCTTTTTTATCTTCGATGCGTAGTCTGGATACTCTGACTCGATGATATTTTCAAAGACACTATTTAGGACAATGGCCTTAGTCTCCCCTGCAATCAGACTCTTGTAAGCCGCCAAGTAAGACGAACTCTGGTCGACCGTCAAATCGGTATTCTGACTTGATTTGATATCAGCTAGTAGTTTTTGAATATTTTCATTATCAGTCCCAGTCGGCGCTGTCACACTCGTCAGTTGCGTAACATTTCCAACCTCACTATCTGCTAAAACAGCGACACTGATCGAATATTCTGAGTAATTAGAAGTCGCATTTAAACGATTGGTCAGTCCAACAAACTGCTGTACTGCAAAGAGCGACACAGAGCTGACAAGGATAGAGAACACCAACAGAAAAATGGTAAACTTTTCTGCTTTTTTATAGATAATCAAGAGTAGCCCTACCAAGGCAACTAGTAGGACTAACGCAGTTGCCACTAGATTAAGATATCTAAAAGCAAGGATATGGTATTTAAAAATCAAAAACAATAAAAAGCCAGCTAATAATAGATAAACAGCTAACAAGGCTATGTTAACGCTTCGCTTTACTTTCCCCGAGCGAGATCTCTTTGAACGTTTCGTCATGACACTCCCCTATACTATAATAATTAAAGTAATTATATCACAAAAGTAAGGTAAATTCCATTTATTCCCACAATTCTCAGCGTTTTCATTCATTTTTTCTTAGCTATATTTCGAAGTGACCGCTTTCATTATTTAGGAGCTTGAGCAAACAAAAATAAGGTCCCTTGCAAGAGACCTTATTTCAACTTTTTATTTGATATGATTTTCAAATTCTTTTTGACTTTGTTCGATAGCCCTTTTACTTTCTGCTTCCCACTTAGCCTTGGCTTCGTCAAATTGTTTCTTGGTAACAGGGTCTTTTTGCAATCTCATGTACTTGTAGTTATTTCCGTCACCCTTGATTCCCACTAGAGAGTAGGCACGTGTAAACGGAGTTACTTTGGTTACAGAGGCTGTACCACCATTTGACATAACAGACATGACTAGAGAATTGTCAATCATCCAAGCTTGAGCTTCAGCGTATTTTTCATAACGTTTAGCAACATCTTGATTCTCAGCATCTGCTTCTTTTAGAAGTTTTGTATAGGTGTCAAGTCCTAGACTCTTGATGAGTTCTTGATCTTCCTTAGCATCTAGACCGAAAATTTTGAGATAGAAGCCACTTTCAGCATTGAAGGGATCTAGATAAGTTGATGGATCCTGGTAATCACCAACCCAGCCATCAAAGTTCAAATCGTAATCACGAGCTGCTGGATTTGGTGCTAGGAAAGCAACATTCCCAAAGTCATCCGTTGAAAGTTGCTGAACATCAATGACGACATTATCAGAACCTAGTACTGTTTCAAGGGTTTGTTTAAGCGAATTCATCCCAGAAACTGCATTTTTATTGGTTTGATCAACTGGGACATCCAAATGAATCGGGAAGGTCACGCCTTGGGCCTCCAATTCCTTTTTAGCTTCCGCAAATTTTGCTTGGGCCTTTTCCTTGTTGAAGTAACCGTCCTGGGCATCCGCCAAGTTGATTCCTGACCACTCAGTTCCGTAGTTCACAAGCTTAGAAGCTGTTACTTCTCCAAAGGTCTTATCTCCCACCTGGACAAATGTTGGGGGAACAAGGGTATTTCGAAGGGTCTTGCTTGCCGCTTCTTGACCGTTAGATTGGGCAGAGTAGGTCGTACGATCGATAGCAAAGTTAAGCGCCTGACGGAAGTTCTTATTTAAAATCGCTGTTTGCGTTGAGTTCTTTTGTTGATCTGATGTTTTTGCAGTATGGTTATAGGCTTTACGGTTAACGTTAAAGTTGAAGTACCAAGAAGTCTTGTCTTGTAAGCTATAAACAATGTTGTCTTGATATTTTTCTTTCGTCTTGGCATAGCTCGAGCTATTTGGATAAACTCCCGCAAGTGAGTAGGCACCACTTTCAAAGTTTCGGATGGTCATCTCCTGGTCAGAGCCATCAAAATACGCTAGTTTCACTTTCTCAATGGTCACCTTGTCATGATCATAGTAGTTTGGATTCTTCACATACTCGATTGAAGATTTTGATGTGAAATCTTTTAACAGATATGGACCATTATAAAGGATACTGTCTGGCGTCAAGGTCCCAAATTCTTTATCCTTTGATTTCAAAAACTCTTCATTAACCGGGAAAAGGATACTATTGGTTGTCTTTGAATTCCAGTACGGTTCTGGTCGAGTCAAAGTATACTCGACCGTATAGTCATCCAAAGCTTTCACACCAACTGTTGTGAAGTCATTGGTCGCACCTGTCACATAGTCATTCAATCCCTTGATAGAATTTTGAATGAGATCCATGGCTTGCCCCTTGTTGTCCGCAGCATATTTGATCCCCGTGACAAAATCCTGAGCTTTTACTGAAGCATATTCCTCACCATCAGCCGTATACCACTTGGCATCTTTTCTAAGCTTGTAGGTATAGGTCAAACCATCTGCTGAAACAGACCAATCTTCAGCTAGAGCTGGCGTTAGATTGCCATAGCTATCATTTTCTAGCAAACCATCTACGAGATTGGTAATAACAGCAGTGTTATCTGCATAATAATCTAGAAGATAGTTAAAAGTTGTCGGATTCGCACTAAATGTTGATGAGAAGGTGCTTGTATCTGTATTGGACTGTCCACAAGCTGAAAGTAAAATCCCTGTAGCTAGGACTAGACCAGTTCCGATAAGTCTTTTTTTCATTTTGATCATTATTCACTCCTTTATGTCACTTTTTATAACATAGGCATATTTTATCAAATTTATCCTAAATTGTAAAGTTCCTAGTTTTACGACGACTGCTGTCTCTAAATCAGAAAAAGGAAGTACAAATTTTCTGCAACTTCCTTTTCTTTTATAGACTATTTGACGTGTTTTTCTAGCTCTTTTTGGTATTTGGCATTTGTTTCAATCTTTTCTTTCTGCCATTTCTTGAGAGCTTCTTCGTATTCTTTTGTAGTCACGACATCCTTTTGCAGCTCCAAACCTTTGAATACAAACGGGTCTCCCTTGATTCCGACTTGAGAGTATGCTTTTGTGAATGGTACAGTACGGCTAACAGTTGGAGAACCACCTGAAGAGGCAACTGGGATCAAGAGCGAACTATCCGATACCCAAGCTTGAGCTTTAGCATATTTCTCATAACGCTTATTGAGGTCGCTTGTTTCAGCTGCGGCATCATCCAAGAGTTTCTTGTATTCGTCTAGACCGACTTGAGCCATCACTTCTGGATCTTTTCCGCGAGTGATACCCAAGTGTTTAAGGGCAGAACCCTTCTTAGCATCAAGAATGTTTAGGTAGGTAGCTGGGTCTTGATAGTCTGGTCCCCAACCAGTTCCGTTCAAGTCATAATCTTTTTGGGATGGCACCTTGGCTTGAGACGTAATGCTCATTTTTTCATTATCGGTCATTTGAAGGACATCGACAATGACATTCTCTGTACCAAGTGATGATTCGATAGACTGCTTGAGTGAGTTAGTCTGTTGAACGGCAATGACATCGGTCTGTTCAACTGGAACATCCAAACGGATTGGGAAGGTCACACCCTTAGCCTGCAATTCTGCTTTAGCCTTTGCAAAGGCTGCCTTGGCTTTTTCAGGACTGTAAAGCGTATCCTTACCATCAGTAAGGGCTACATCTTTCCATTGGTCCCCGTAAGAAACCAGCTCTGCCTGAGCCAACTCTCCAAAGGTCTTTTCACCTACTTGAACGTAGTCATGAGGCACTAGGCTGTTACGGATAATTTTGTCCGCACCTTCTTCACCATTCAACTGAGCAGTGTAAGAATGACGGTCAAGGGCAAAGTTCAGCGCCTGACGGAAGTTCTTATTAAGAAGAGCTTCTTTTGTTGATGTTTTTTGAGCCTCGTCTGTTTTAGCTGTTTTATTGTAAGACTGGCGGTTTACGTTAACAGTGAGGTAGTAGCTTGTCGCTTCTTGTGGACTGTAGACAATCTTATCGCCGTACTCTTTTTTAGTTGACTCAAAGTTTGAGCTTGTTGGGAAGAGACGAGCTGTTGTATAGGCACCTTGTGTAAAGCTACGAATCAAAGATTCTTGGTCTGATCCATCGTAGAAGGTTAGTTTAATATTGTCAATCTTAACATTGTCCCTATCCCAGTAGTTCGGATTCTTTTCATATTCAATGACTGATTTTGAAGTCAATGATTTCAAGAAATAAGGACCGTTATAAAGAATACTTGATGGTGTTGGAGCACCGTAGTCGCTCCCTTTGGAATTCAAGAATTCTTCATTAACTGGAAGCATGGTAGCAGTTGTGACTTTAGAGTTCCAGAAGCTTTCTGGTTTGTTAAGCGTATATTCAACCGTGTAATCGTCAACAGCC
Organism: Streptococcus oralis; assembly: GCF_003944215.1. Taxonomy (GTDB): domain Bacteria; phylum Bacillota; class Bacilli; order Lactobacillales; family Streptococcaceae; genus Streptococcus; species Streptococcus oralis_BI. The sequence goes on from NZ_RJVZ01000002.1 coordinate 98,881, forward strand.
TTGACTCCTACAGTAGAAAAGTCATTGCTTTCACCACTAATGTAGGCAGCCAAACCTTTGATAGAATCTTGAAGGAGAGAGAGGCCGTCTGATTTACCGTCAGCTGCGTGTTTCAGACCCGTAACAAAGTCCTGAGCCTTGACTTCAGCATACTCTTCTCCCTCAGAAGTATACCATTTTACACCCTTACGAAGTTTGTAGGTATAGGTCAAGCCATCTTTAGAAACGGACCAGTCTTCTGCAAGCGACGGAATCAAGTTCCCGTATTTATCGTTTTCCAAGAGACCATCGACAACATTGGCTATAACGTCAGAAGTTGAGCTCTTGCTCGTCACACTGTAGTCCAAAGATGATGGATCTATTGCATAGACATAAGAAAATGTCTTGGGAGCATCAGCCTTCTTTTCGCTTTGCCCACAAGCGGTTAACAGAAGGGCCGCACTCAAGACAGCACCTGCTCCTAAGAGCCACTTTTTCGATCTCATAAGTAATCTCCTTAAAGATAGTGTTTTCACCATTATACCCTATTTTTTCATAAAAGCAAGGACTTTCAAGCGATTTTTTAGAAAATTCTAACAAATATTTTTAAAAGATTTTTCTATACAATTTTTAGTAAAAAACCTCAAGCTTCAAAAGCTTGAGGTTCGCTCATTTTAGTCAGTCATTTCCACACAGAAGGCATCCCATGGAGCCAAGGTCTGTTTCTCAACTGCTTCTTTAGCAGTAGTATTTTCAATCAAGACAGATTTCACTTTTCCTTCTACTGAAAAGTTTTGTCTTTCATTGGACAAATTAGCCACGACTAGGAAGCGACGGTCTCCGTCCTTACGGATATAAGCAAATACCTTGTCAGCTGTATCAAGCAATTCAAAGTCAGCTCGAATCAGCCAGCTATTCTCCTTACGGATCTGAACCAACTTCTGATAGGTATAGAAAATAGAATCTGGATTTGCCAGTGCTTCTTGAACGTTGATTTCTTGATAGTTTGGATTAACTGCCAACCAAGGTTGACCTGTTGAGAAGCCAGCATTTTTACTCTCATCCCATTGCATCGGGGTACGGGCATTGTCACGACCGATGACACGGATACTGTCCATGATTTCTTCAATCGGAACGCCTTTTTCAAGAGCCTCACGCGCATAGTTGAGGGATTCAATATCTTCTACTTGATCCAGTGTTTCAAATGGATAGTTGGTCATCCCAATCTCCTCACCTTGGTAGATATAAGGTGTTCCTCTCATGAGATGAAGCAAAATCGCAAAGGCTTTGGCAGATTTCTCACGGTATTCTTGGTCATTTCCCCAGATAGAGACGATACGAGGGAGGTCATGGTTGTTCCAGAAGAGGGAATTCCAGCCGTCTTCAACTCCTAACTCTGTCTGCCATTTGTTGAAGATTTCTTTCAACTTACTGATATTCAGCTCTTTTTGATAGTGCCATTTAGGTTGCCCTTCCTGATACTGAAGACAGATGTGTTCAAACTGGAAGACCATCGACAATTCTTGGCCCTTTGGATCAGAGTAGAGCTTGGCGATCTCTGGCGTTGCCCCCCAGGTCTCTCCTACTGTCAAGAGATTCTTATCTCCAAAGGTCGCCTGATTCATTTCCTTGAGATAGGGATGGAGCATAGGACCATTATTCACTACTTTCTCGTCAGGAATCTTGCCAATCATATCAATGACATCCATACGGAAACCACCAATACCTTTATCAATCCAGAAGTTCATCATCTCGTAAATTTTCTGGCGAAGTTTTTCATTCTCCCAGTTGAGGTCGGGCTGTTTCTTACTGAAAAAGTGGAGATAGTATTGACCCGACTTCTCATCGTATTCCCAAGCAGACCCACTAAAGATAGACTCCAAATCATTGGGCTCATCCCGCCAGATATAGTAGTCTCGCTCGGGACTGTCAGGATTTTCACAAGCCTCTACAAACCAAGCATGTTCATCCGAGGTATGATTGACTACTAAGTCCATGATAATTCGGATATCACGCTTCTTAGCTCCCGCGATCAGTTCATCCATATCCTCCATGGTCCCGAAAATAGCTGCAATCGCTTGATAATCAGCAATGTCATAACCATTATCATCCATAGGACTGTCATAAACGGGAGAAAGCCAAATCGCTGTGATCCCTAACTTGGCTAGATAGTCCAACTTACTTGTAATTCCAGGCAGATCGCCAATTCCATCTCCGTTGCTGTCCATAAAGCTCTTAGGATAGACTTGATAGACTACGGCATTGTGCCACCATTTTTCTTGCATCTTGTTACCTCATTATTTTAATAATCTACAGTCTATGATAACGCTTTTTAATTTTTTGTGCAAGCGTTTGCCTAATCTTTTTGATTTCTTTTTTACCTTTATAGTTTCCTAACTTCCGATTTTTTATTATAATGGAGGCCAGAGGTAAAAAAAATGAAAAAACAAGCTTTTAGTTCTGAACAATATTTGAATCTACAGCGCGACCACATTTTGGAGCGTATTAACCAATTTGACGGCAAGCTCTACTTGGAGTTTGGTGGCAAAATGTTAGAAGATTTCCACGCTGCTCGTGTACTTCCTGGTTATGAGCCTGACAACAAAATCAGACTTTTGCAAGAGTTGAAGGAGCAGGTTGAGGTTGTGATCGCCATTAACGCAAGTAACATCGAACATTCTAAAGCACGTGGTGACCTAGGCATCTCTTATGACCAAGAAGTTCTTCGTTTGATTGATAAATTTAACGAATTGGGGATTTTTGTTGGTTCGGTTGTCATCACACAATACGCTGGACAACCCGCTGCAGATGCCTTCCGCAACCAGCTAGAGAAAAACGGAATTGATTCTTATCTTCATTATCCAATCAAAGGATATCCGACGGATATGGATCACATCATTTCTCCAGAAGGCATGGGAAAAAACGACTACATCAAAACTAGTCGCAAGTTAATCGTCGTAACGGCTCCTGGACCTGGTTCTGGGAAATTGGCAACCTGTGTGTCCAATATGTACCACGACCAAATTAACGGTATCAAGTCTGGTTACGCTAAATTTGAAACCTTCCCTGTCTGGAACCTGCCCCTTCATCATCCAGTCAACTTGGCCTACGAGGCTGCCACAGCAGACCTTGATGATGTCAACATGATTGACCCCTTCCATCTCCAAACCTACGGAGAAACAACGGTCAACTACAACCGTGATATCGAAATTTTCCCAGTGCTCAAACGTATGCTGGAACGCATTCTCGGTGAATCTCCATACGCTTCACCGACAGACATGGGTGTCAACATGGTTGGTTTTGCTATTACAGATAATGAAGCTGCTATCGAAGCTTCTAAACAAGAAATCATTCGCCGTTACTATCAGACTGTACTTGATTTTAAAGCTGAAAAAGTCGGCGAAACTGCTGTCAAGAAAATCGAGTTGCTCATGAATGACCTCGGTATCACACCTGCAGACCGCAAGGTTGCTGTTGCTGCACGCCAAAAAGCAGAAGAAACTGGTGGCCCTGCCCTAGCTCTTGAATTGCCATCTGGCGACATTGTCACTGGTAAAAACTCAGAGCTCTTTGGCCCTACAGCTGCTGCCTTGATCAATGCCATCAAAAAATCTGCTGATATCGCTAAGGAAGTGAAATTAATCGAACCTGAAGTCGTCAAACCAATTCAAGGTCTTAAAATCGATCACCTAGGTAGTCGCAATCCTCGCCTCCATTCAAATGAAATCCTGATTGCTCTTGCCATCACCGCTATGGAAAATCCTGATGCTGCGCGCGCAATGAAGGAACTTGGCAACCTCAAAGGAAGTGAAGCCCACTCAACCATCATCTTGACAGACGAAGACAAGAATGTCCTTCGCAAGCTAGGTATCAACGTAACCTTTGACCCTTACTACCAATACGATCGCTTGTATCGGAAGTAAATAAACAAGGCTGGACAAAACTCAATTTGAGGAAAAAGCCAGTAAATCTTTACATAATAAAAGATAAAACGCATAATATCAAGACTTTTGAACACTTGGTATTATGCGTTTTTATGATTTTCTTTCCTCATTTATTTCAATGAAATTGCCAACTCGACACAGGCTCCCCCTTGGTCTGGATTAAGCAGGGTCAGACGACCAGCATGCAAGAGAGCGACCTGCTTAGAAAAGGCTAAGCCGATTCCATGATGGGGATTAGCCGAATTGCGGCTTTGGTCACTCTGGTAAAAGAGTTGGTCTGCTCCCAGCAGCATCTCCTCCGAAAATGCAGGGCCGTTGTTCCAGATAGCAAAAACCAACTGGCCCTGTTGTAATGATACCGTTAGCTTGACTTCCTTTTGATCCCGGTCTGCATGTTCAAGCGCATTCAGTAAAATATTGAGCAAAGCGCGCTTGAGATAGTCCAAATGAATTGACAAAATCAGACTAAGATCACAATCTTCTTGAAGATAAAAACGATAGCTTTCCTGTTTGCTGAACAGTGCCCAGTCGTCCTGTAGAGAAGCCAAAAAGTCCTCCAAGGAAAGCTGACTAAACTGATTAGAATCAATCTGAAAAGTCTTAGCGTAATCAATCAAAGAACCACAATACTCTTCCATCTTGTGACTAGCCTGCAAAATCTCAGCAGCATAGTCTGCCTGAGGCTGGCCCAACTGCGCCAATTCCAAGAGCTCAGCATTCCCCTTAATCACCGTTAGGGGCGTCTTCAAATCGTGCGATGTCGCTGATAACTGTAAAATCAACTCCTGATTATGCCGTTGCTCTTTTTCTAGAAGACGAGCATTTTCTTGGCGGCTGCTCCGTAAATCGCTATAAACTTCTAGCATTTCCTCAATTCGAAAAAGCTGGCTTTGATTTTCTTCTAAAAGCTTCTCGCTCGTTAGCATTTTTATTTCCCTGTCGATTTTTCGGAGCAATTTTAAAATATGGTAAAAAGTAATCAGCAGCAAGCTCCCTGCCCAAAAGAACAAGGTGAAAAGGGCATAATCGCTGCCTTGTGTAAATTCATAACCTATAAGCACAAAAATTAAAACATGGAAAAAGACGATTTTTAAACTGGTTGTCCAGACTAGGCTTTTGAAATTTCGGGTTCTAATTGCCATCTATAGCCTACTCCTCTCACTGTTGCGATTGCTTGCAGCCCTTCTTGTTTACATTTTTGACGAATCTGATATACGTATTCTGAGATGGATCGAAGCTGTGTTTCTGAGCTTTCTGGATAAAGCAAGGTATGCAGGCGTTCAGCTGAAAAGGTCTGCTTGGGATTGCTAGCAAGTAAATGCAGCAACTTAAACTCTCGCTCTGAAAATTTCAAGACTTTACCAAAACAGGCAACTTCATAGCGCTCTGGATAAAATTGACAAGAAGCAATCTCAGAATAGCGCTCCTCACGTCTTTCCTCCCGCCGAAGATGAGCCCTGACACGCGCCAGCAATTCTTTGGTTCCAAAAGGCTTGACAATATAGTCATCTGCTCCGCGAAAGAGCCCTTCTACTTTGTCCTCCTCCAACTCCTTGGCCGTCAGAAAGATGATTGGACACGAAAAATGAGGACGAATGTAGGAACACAGCTCAAAACCATTAACAGGCTCCATCATCACATCCAGCAGAATCAAGTCATATCCGACAAAATGCGTCAGCTCTAGGTCTTCTATCCGATCAAGCGTCGTCACATCATAAGCATCGAGCTCTAAGACGTTTTTCACCAGCTTCAAAATGCTCCGGTCGTCATCAACTACCAAAATACGATACTGTCTCATATTTTCCATTATAGCATACCTCTAGCGAACATCTCGTTTCAAGGTTAAGAATATAGCAGAGCTCCAAACCAAAGCTAACCATAACAGCTGTATTCCCAGCCCTGATAGATCTATTGAATGCTGAAGCCCTTCATACTCAAAAAGATTTAGCGTAGCCAGATCGGGCAGGTATTTTGCTTCCTTGATGAACGTTGCCAATAAACGGCTGAGACCAATCAAGAGAGGAAAGAGCACCGACACCGGCACAACCCAAGATTGAAATAGCAAAGCGAGGCCGGCAGCTAAAAAAGCCAGAAAAAGATTGCTGAGAAGACCAAAAGAGCTGTAATAGAGGAATTTCCCCAGTAAGGACCAGCTAAAGCTTAGGTCAAAACGAGCCAGCATAACAAAGAAACAGCTACTTATAATGACACTATAGAGGACCAAGAGCAGCAAGACCAGAAAAAGGAATTTCCCAGCCAACCAAGCCTTTCTATTTGATACGGCTAGAAAATTCGTTCGCATCCCAGACTTGACAAACTCCTGGGCAAAATAGAGAGAAGTAAAGATGACGATGACAGGCTGCGCCAGATAGAGGGCGTGCAAAACCTCGCTCAGAGCCTTCGTCTGACCAACTGCTGTCTGACTATAGTCAAGATTCATCAGAAAAAAAGGAACGACTACCAGAACCACCAAGGCAGCACCAAGAGCGAGATAGTAAGAACGGAACTTAATCCATTCACTTCTAAGCAGAGCTTTGATCATCAGTAGCGCCCTCCTAAATCCGTCTTCAAAAAGCGCAGAGAGGTCATGCCGCCGATGACTAGCAACCATGCACCAAGTATCAAGAGCCCTTGCAAGGGATTGTTGACATATTGGGAAGTTGGCGTTGCAGCAAACAACTCTCCTGCTGGCTGTGGCAAATAAGCTCCCCAACTCGTGTGAGCTGCCAGGTAGTTTCCCAGATTATAGATCTGTGGTACGAGAAAAAGCAGAGGAACTAGCATGGTCCGAGCCAATAAACCTAACAAAAATGAAAGGATTCCTAATAAGGTTAGAGATAAGGTTTTCCACAAAATCAAACTCCAAGCTGCCTGATTGAGCAGAATCGGATTAAGCCCTTCCTTTCCTAAAGCCAGGTGCATGACCATATAACTAAAGTAGATTGATAAAAAGCTACTGGCAAGAGAAAAGCAAGCAAAGGTCATGAGTTTCCCCACAAGCAACTTCAGGCGGTTATTGCAGGTCAAAAGACTGGTTCTCAAGCTATGAGATTGAAATTCCATAGCTCCCAAAATTCCAGCTAAAATGACCAAAACCATGCCCGCCATAGAGGCTCCATTGAGACCTAAATATTCCAACGGGTCAATGGCTTCTGCCAGGCCGGGAACCGTCTCAGGTGTGGCATCCAAGCCAATAGACAAATACTGTCGGCCCTCCAGCCAAGATACGGCAGGCACCAAGAGCAGCATGAAGGCCATACTCACTCTGAAAGCCTTGGTTGATCGAATTTTCAACCATTCTGAATGCAATAAGGACACCGATTCTCTCATCTTAAACCTCCTCTGTCAAGTCAAAGAAGAGATCTTCTAGACTGTCTGAATCTTGCAGCACCTCTTCCAATCGTCCCTGCTCAATAATTCGCCCATGATGAATCAAGACCACATCATCTGTCACCATTTGCACCTCTGACAGGATATGGGAAGATAGAAGTACCGTTTTCCCTAAATCAGCCTGCTGACGGATGAACTTTCTAAACCACTTGATCCCGCTTGGATCCAGTCCATTGGTCGGCTCATCTAATATAAGAAACTGAGGATCACCCAGCAAAGCTGCTGCCAAACCCAAGCGTTGACCTTCCCCCAGAGACAGGCTTGACAAGAGGTCCTTCCTCTTATGAGCGATTCCAGTCATCTCCAAAACCTCATCGATCCGAGACTTGGGAATAGCATTACTCGCTGCAATAATCCTCAAGTGGTCATAAACCTTTCGATTTGGCAGACCGCCAATACCATCAAAGGCTGCACCTACCGTTCTGAGCGGATAGGTCATTGACTGATAGGTTTGCCCATCAAAGGTCGCAGTCCCTGCCGTCGCCCGATCTAACCCCAAGAGAATCCTCAAGGTCGAGCTTTTACCAGCACCATTTGGCCCCAGAAAAGCTGTAATCCGACCACTTCTAGCTGTAAAAGAAATATCTTTTAAAATCTGCTTGCTTCCATGCTTTTTGCAGACTCCTTCTATTTTCACCATATGTTCCATACTGAACTCCTTTATCTTTATTTTTTCCAGTATACCCAATCTAGTTCAGAATTAGTTCAGAGATCAAGCAGAAATTCTAAAAGTTGACTCCACCTTTCAAAAGTCGCTCTAGCTTCATTAGAAAGAACTCAGTTTTTCTTTATAATTCTGCGGGTTTTGTATGGAGACTTTGTTATAACGCTAGTCTCAAAAAGTCATTTGTCAAACTCCATCAAGAGCTGGCTTTATGTTATAATGAAAGAAGAAAACTGAAAGGAACGACCATGTCAAAAGAAGTTATTGTTGAAAGTTTTGAACTTGACCACACTATTGTTAAAGCACCCTATGTTCGCTTGATTGGGGAAGAAACAGGGCCAAAGGGAGATGTCATCTCCAATTTTGATATTCGTTTGGTGCAACCAAATGAAGACTCTATCCCTACCGCTGGCCTTCACACTATCGAGCACCTCTTGGCCAAACTCATCCGTACCCGCATTGACGGCATGATTGACTGCTCACCCTTCGGTTGCCGGACAGGCTTCCACATGATTATGTGGGGACGTCACACCAGCGCTGAGATTGCAGCTGTTATCAAGGATTCGCTCAAGGAAATTGCTGAAATCACTACTTGGGAAGATGTTCCTGGAACAACCATCGAATCTTGCGGAAACTACAAGGACCACAGCCTCTTTTCTGCCAAAGAATGGGCGAAACTCATCCTGGAACAAGGAATCTCAGATGATGCCTTTGAGCGCCATATCATCTAAACACAAAAAGGAACCAGCTTTTTAGCTAGTTCCTTATTTTTTCTCAAAATCTTAAGTTAGGCTTTTTCACGAATGACCAAAACGCCATCTTCCATATCTGCTTCCAAATGTTTGGCATCTAGATGATCCAAGTGGAAGTCCGTCACCTTATCACGGATTTGTTGTTCAACCACGCGGCGGAGTGGACGAACACCCATTACCTCGTCATAACCTTCTTCTGTGATAAAGTCCTTAGCTGCTTGGCTGACTTCCAAATCAATGTCTTTCTTAGCCAAGGTTTGGTTGACTTCTGCCAACATCAAGTCCACAATCTTAGAAAGGTCTTCCTTATTCAAGTGTGAAAACTCGATAACTGCGTTAAAGCGGTTAAGGAACTCTGGACGGAAGAATGGTTTCAAACGATCCATCAATTCTGGTTTATCCGCATCTTCTGTCAAGTTAGCTTCATAGCCAAAGCCAGCATTTGATGTCGCGATAATGACAGTGTTCTTGAAGTTCACTGTATTTCCTTGACCATCAGTCAAACGACCGTCATCCAAGACTTGGAGGAGAAGGGTAATTACTTGAGGATCAGCCTTTTCAATCTCGTCCAAGAGAATGATAGAGTAAGGATTGCGACGAACTCGTTCTGTCAAGGTATTGCTGTTGTCATCATATCCTACATAACCGGCTGTTGTACCGATTAGCTTAGATACAGCTGTGCGGTCACTGTATTCAGACATATCCAAACGAATGATAGCATCCTTGGTTCCAAACATATCGAGCGCCAATTGCTTAGCAAGCTCCGTCTTCCCGACACCAGTAGGACCTACGAAGAGGAAGCTACCGATTGGGCGATTGCCTTCATCAAAACCAGCACGGTTACGACGGATAGCGCGAGCCACTGCTTCTACTGCCTTATCTTGGCCGATTACCTTGTGTTCCAAGCGATGGGCCATATCTTTCAAACGTTCGATGTCTGACGCTCCCATTTGTGACACTGGGATACCTGTCATTCGTTCCACAGATTCAGCCACATCATTGACAGTGGCAGTTACTTTCATGTCTTCTGTATGGTTTTCGACTTTTTTCTCTAATTCTGTAATGCGAGTTTTGGCATTAAGAGCTGCTTCAAAATCTTCTGCCTCAACTGCTTTTTCTTGCTTGTCTTTTTCTGCCTCAATTTCACGTTCAACAGCATGAACATCTGTTACAGGATGTTGAGCTGCCAAGTGAGCCGCCGTTACATCGACAAGGTCGATAGCCTTATCTGGCAGGCTACGTTGAGGAATGTATTGGACAGAATAATCCACTGCTGCTTTCAAGACTTCATCTGGCAAGATGACATTGTGGTGTTGTTGATAGAGATCACGAATCCCTTGAAGGATTTTAAAGGTATCCTCTGCTGAAGGAGCATTGACCTTGACTTCGTTGAAACGACGAGCAAGAGCCGCATTCTTCAAGATAGTGTTACGGTATTCGTCTTGAGTTGTTGCCCCAATAACAGTCAATTCACCACGGGAGAGAGCTGGCTTGAGAATATCTGCAAGCCCTTTTGAACCACTATCTCCACCAGTGCTACCAGCACCAAGGATTTGGTGAATTTCATCAAAGAAGAGGATAATATTTCCTGCTTCTTTTACTTCACTAACAAGATTTTGAATGTTTTCTTCAAAACTACCACGGTATTGAGTACCAGCCTCGAGACCTGAGATATCAATGGAAATGATTTCCTTGTTCTTGATGGCAGCCGGAACATCTCCATTCACAATCGCTTGTGCTAAACCTTCGACAACTGCGGTCTTACCAACACCTGCATCTCCAACCAGAACTGGATTGTTCTTGGTACGACGTGAGAGGATTTCAGATGTTTCTTGAATTTCCTTGTTTCGTCCGATAACAGGATCCAACTTACCCTCACGAGCTTCTGCTGTCAAGTTACGACCTAGTTTAGCAAGGACGCCGTCTTGTTTCATACCTGAAGCCTGTTGTTGTATTTGCGCATCAGATTCTGCATTTCCTGGTAATTTCCCGGTTGCACGATACTGAGCAAATTCCTCAGGTGTCACTTCTCGTCCATTAATCAAGTAGCGACGGTTTTCAGAACTATATCCTCGCATACCACCCATCAATTGGTTAAATAAATCATCCATGTTGTTAAAGTTATTAAAGTTGTTGTTCATATTCTTTACCTCGTTTATTGTTAAGTAATTGCGATCTCTGATATTGACTATCTTTGACCTTTGTTTTAAAAATTTTAGACTAGCTAACTAGCTACCCTACGTATAATTTCTGGTTTTTCTTTTTTAAATAAGCCTTTTATCATCTTCTTTTCAAAGTCTGTTAGATTTAACATAGGCCTCACCCCTTTCTCGGGATTCTATACCTCATTCTCAAAGACTAATTCGTTGAAAATGAGCTTTTTAAGGAATTCATTTTCCTTATGTTTCTACTATATCACATTGGTCAGCAAAAGTCAATAGTTTTTTGACTAAATTTGACTATTTTTTTAAAAATTTTTAAGCACACAAAAAACCAGTCATATCGACTGGCTTTTCTCTATTCCAATTGAATCTTAGCTCAATGCGTCATCCATTGAAAGAACTTCGTGGAAGACACGTTGTGTCAATTCAGTTTTTTGTTCTGGAGTGAGGTATTTAGTGTTTACACAGTATCCAGAGATACGAACAATAACGTCTTCACCTGACATAATCTTTTCGTAAACATCGTTCAAGTCCATAACGTTCAAGTTAACGTGTTGTCCACCGTTTTCGAAGTAACCATCAAGAATTGTTACCAAGTTGTCAACTTGTTCGTCACGAGTCTTACCAAGAGCGCGAGGTGAAACTTGAGTTGTCAATGAGATACCATCAGCTGCGTAACCAAAGTCAAGGCTAGCAAGTGAGTTCAAGTTTTGCAACCATCCACCTTTAGCTTTGTTAGATGGGTTAGCACCTGGTGAGAAGAATTCAAGTTTAGACAAGTTCACAGAACCATCTTCGTTGAGGTATACACCTTTGTGGACTGGTGAGTTACCAGTTTGTTTAGAGTAAGCAACGTTAGATGTGATTGTCAAAAGTGATACTGTAGCTTCTGCGTCTTTGTAAAGTTTGTGGCTACGTAGACGAGTTGTGTAAGCTTCGATCAACCATTCTGCCAATTCGTTTGAACGTGGGTCATCTTCACCCCAACGTGGGTACTCACCAATTGTTTCGTAATCGTAGATGTATCCATCTTCATCACGAATTGGTTTAACAGTAGCATATTTAATCGCTGACAATGTATCAACAGTGTTAGCAAATCCACAGATACCGAATCCCATGTTGGCACGTTGTTTAGTTGGCAAGAAGGCCATTTGAACAGCTTCGTAGTTGTACTTGTCAGTCATGTAGTGGATGATGTTCAAAGCATCTACATAAGTGTCAGTCAACCAGTCAAGAGATTTTTCAAAGTTCGCTTTAACTGATTCGAATTCAAGAACTTCGTCACGGATAGGATCGATGTCAAATACTTTGTAGTCTTTGTGAACATCGTCGTAACCACCGTTCAAACCAGTAAGAAGAGCTTTAAGAACGTTTACACGAGCACCGAAGTACTGGATGTTGTGGCGTTGATCTTCGTTTTCTGGGTCAAGTGGTGACACACAGCATGAGATACAGCTCATTTCTCCGTATCCGTCTTTAGCCATTGTTGTTACACCTTCGTATTGGATAGAAGAGTGTTTGTGGCTCATATGCATACAGTAGCGACGGAAGTTGTATGGCAATTTATCAGTCCAAAGAACTGTCAAGTTTGGCTCTGGAGAGTTACCGATATTGTCAAGAGTGTTCAAGAAACGGTAGTCCATCTTAGTAACACGGTGACGACCATCGTTACCCATACCAGCCATAGAAGTTGTGATGAAAGTTGGGTCACCTGAGTACAATTGGTCATAAGCTTTTGTACGAGCAAATTTAACTGTACGAAGTTTCATAACGAAATCATCAACGAACTCTTGGATTTCTGATTCAGTAAATGTACCGCGAGCAAGGTCACGTTCTGCAAAGATATCCAATACGATTGGCACACGTCCTAGAGATGTAGCAGCACCATTGATAACACGGCAGACAGCCATGAAGGCGATGTTAACCCATTGGATAGCTTCTTTCGTGTTCATCGCTGGTTTGCGGACATCAACTCCGTAAAGGTCACCCAAGCGAACAACTTGTTGCAATGCTTGGTATTGAAGGTTTACTTCTTCACGAAGACGGATTGTTTCTTCATCAATTTCTTTGATCGCATTCCAGTCGTTTACTTTTTCTTGCATCAAGTAGTCTGCACCGTAAAGAGCAAGACGTGCGTAAACACCGATGATACGTCCACGTGAGTAGGCATCTGGAAGACCAGTTACAGTGTGAGCGTGACGAGCACGACGAATGTTTGAAGTGTAAGCACGGAAGATACCGTCGTTAACTGTTGTTACGTATTTAGTGAAGATTTCGTGAACAGCTGGATCTGGTTCGTATCCATTTTCTTTCAAAGTAGTTTCAGCCATACGGATACCACCTTTTGGCATGAAGTTCAATTTGAAGAGTTCATCGTTTTGGATACCAAAAATCAATTCGTTTTCTTTGTCGATAAATCCAGCAGGAATATCAGCAATAGATGTTGGACGAGTGTCCATTGGGAAACGAGTTTCTTCGTAGTGTGCTTTTGTTTCTTCTACGATTTTTTTGATGTGAAGTGAACGTTCTGTTGGTCCAGCAAGGAAACTTTCATCTCCATCGTAAGGTGTGTAGTTAGCTTGAACGAAGCGAGAAATACTTGCTTTTTCTTTCCAATCTACGCCTTTGAAGCCTTCCCAAGCTTTATCAAAAATATCTTGTGCTTCAACAACTGTCTTAACAACCATGTTAATGTCCTCTTTTTTCTAGTAACAGTTATCTGTTACATTCTTGAGTCAAGTATACCATACAGTAACCGATTTCAACAAGTGAAAATCGGCATTTTAGACGCTTTCTTTTATAATACAGTCTCTTTTTTGCTCTTATCTGTATTATATTTTTGAAAGTCGGATTGAACTTTCCCATTTTTTCAGAAAAAAGGGTATAATAAATAGAAAATGACACTAGAAAGGGATTGGAATGCTCATATTTCCATTGATAAATGATCTGTCCAGAAAAATCATCCATATCGACATGGATGCCTTTTTTGCTGCGGTGGAAATCAGAGATAATCCTAAGTTAAAGGGCAAACCTGTTATCATCGGAAGAGATCCCAGACAAACAGGTGGGCGTGGTGTCGTTTCTACCTGTAGCTATGAGGCACGAGCTTTTGGTGTTCATTCAGCCATGAGCTCTAAAGAAGCTTATGAGCGCTGTCCCCAAGCTGTCTTTATCTCTGGAAATTATGAAAAATACAAGACTGTGGGACTTGAGATTCGTGCTATTTTTAAACGCTACACTGATTTGATTGAACCTATGAGTATTGACGAGGCATACTTAGATGTGACAGAAAATAAACTCGGTATCAAGTCTGCCGTCAAAATAGCTCGTCTCATCCAACAGGATATCTGGCAGGAACTACACCTGACTGCTTCTGCAGGCGTCTCTTATAACAAATTCTTAGCTAAAATGGCTAGTGACTATCAAAAACCACATGGTTTAACAGTTATCCTCCCAGATCAGGCCCAAGACTTTCTCAAACAAATGGACATTGCTAAATTTCATGGTGTGGGCAAAAAAACAGTTGAACGTCTTCATGAAATGGGCATTTATACTGGTGCGGACTTATTGGAGGTCTCAGAAGTCACTTTAATCGATCGGTTCGGCAGACTCGGTTTTGACCTTTATCGAAAGGCAAGAGGTATTCATAACTCACCGGTCAAGTCTGATCGCATTCGTAAGTCCATTGGCAAGGAAAAAACCTACGGAAAAATCCTACAAGTAGAAGAAGACATCAAAAAAGAGCTGACTTTACTCTCCGAAAAGGTAGCTCACAATCTCAGCACGCAGGACAAGGCTGGAAAAATCATTATCCTAAAAATACGATATGCTGACTTCTCCACTCTGACTAGACGAAAAAGCCTCCTGCACGCAACACAGGAAGCTAGTCAGATTTCTCAAACTGCCCTTCAACTCTACGAAGAACTAGCTGAAAAAGAAAAAGGTATCCGTTTACTAGGAATTACGGTGACAGGATTTTAAAAAGCTTGAAGGAAAATTCCCTCAAGCTTTTTTCTTATACAAATAAACGCACAAAACTATAGAGCAACAAGACACTACCAAGTACGATACGGTATTTACCAAAGAGTGTAAAGTCGTGCTTCTTCACATAGCTGGTCAAGAAACGAATAGCAACCATGCTGACTGCGAAGGCAACACCCATAGCTACCAAGAGCAAGAACAGTTGTCCAAAACTCAAGAGTTGACCTGCTTTAATAAATTTGAAAATCTTTAAAGCACTAGCTCCGAACATGACAGGAATCCCGAGATAGAAGGTAAACTCTGTTACGACAGAGCGACTTGTTCCATTCAACAAACCACCAACGATAGTTGCACCTGAACGGCTCGTTCCTGGGAAGAGAGCGAGGACTTGGAAGAGCCCAATGTAAAGGGCTGTTTTATAAGGCAACTTGTCTAACTCTGTTACTGTTGGTTCAATGGCTTGCGCCTTATTTCGTTTTTCAAGGTAGATAAAGGCAACACCATAGATAATCAACATAATCGCAACTGAAACCATGTTATGGAAGTTGGCATCAAACCAATCATCTAGTTTAAAAACCAATAGCAAAGGCAAGGTCGCAACGAAGACTTTTGACCATAACTGCCAAGTTCTACGAACTTCGACCTTATTTTTACCAGGTTTGAAGGGATTGAGCTTGTTAAAGTAAATTACCACAACTGCTAAAATGGCACCAAGCTGAATGACAACATTAAACATAGACATGAAGGCTTCATTTTGGTCCTTGTATTGTACAAATTCTTCAACCAAAATCAAGTGTCCAGTACTTGAAATTGGCAACCATTCTGTAATTCCTTCAACAATCCCAAAAAAGATTGACTTCAAAATTTCAATAAAATACATACATTACTCCTTTTTCTGTCCTCTATTATAGCATAATTTCGGATGTTGCGATAGATTTTTTCTAGAAGGCACCGATGCTACCACCGCCTCCGCCTCCTGAGAATCCTCCGCCAGAACTTCCACTTCCAGAAGATACGGAGTAGGTACTAGCTGTATTTGCAATACTAGCATAGTGGCTCATTTGAGCAGTTGAATGATAAAACATACTGTGCCAGCCATAAGCTACGTAAAGATTGATATCTGGGTTCTCAACTTGAATCTGATAAGATTTCATCAAATGAC
Source organism: Streptococcus oralis (assembly GCF_003944215.1). Classification (GTDB taxonomy): domain Bacteria; phylum Bacillota; class Bacilli; order Lactobacillales; family Streptococcaceae; genus Streptococcus; species Streptococcus oralis_BI. The sequence goes on from NZ_RJVZ01000002.1 coordinate 114,915, forward strand.
TCACCTTGTCCGCATAACCAAATAAAGTAGCATAGACAAGGAGGCGATTCCAAAGAACAATACTCTCTAATTCGGCCTTGTCTAGGTGAGCGATATCGCGAAGCATGTTTTCAAAACTAGTCCAGAGATAGTATGCTTCTAGCCCTTCTTCGTTTAAAACACCATCACGAGTATCAAATCGGGTCGTCCAATAATAGACGGCAGCTAACATCAAGCTCACAAACCCAAGGATAGGAAGTGGCAGAGAAAGGTACCCGTGAGCATCCAAACTATACAAGAACCAGCCAAAACCAACGAAAGCAGGTAGAAGCGTAGAGACGCCTATCATCAATCGCAAGATTTTTTCTCCATTACTCAGTGGACGATAATAATCTGGAAGTTGCAAAGAGGAAACCCGCTTTCTCACCCCATCCTGCATCTGCTTCAGAGCTTGCTCGAAAGACGACTTAAGCTTACGTCCCGTTTTCTGAATCCGTTTTTCATCAGCTGCTTTTGCACCTTGGTAAAGACTAGTTGACACTTGGTAATCTGCAAACAAATCTGAAACAAGCACTTCTTCTCTTCCTGAAAAGGCCAAATTAAGGCAATCTTTTTCAAAACTTACTAATCCTTTTTCTTTTATGACTTTTAGACGGACCTCATCTCCATTTGAGATGATTGAAACATTTCCACGGTCGATCACATCCAATAAAGTTGCATGAACGAGTTGGTCAAAGGTGAATTTCCCTCCTCCCTTGGTCAAGGGACTGACTTCCTCTAAAGAAGTAGAGTAAACAGCTTCCGATAAAACCATCGGTTCTAAGTCCATTGGCGGTTCATAGAGACGGNGATTTTTAGCATATTTCTTCGATGGAGAGGTTTTTCTTCTGTAAATGCAGTAGAAAATAACACTAAAGACTAAGGAGAGCGAGAGTAGCAAAGGGATAATCCACATAACCAGAGCTTTGCTCTGAGCTTTTTCAGCAGTAATGGATTCCTCTATTTTTTCAAATTCTGCTAAACGATTGCCTTTCAAGCCCTGATCCAAAGCTGTTCCAAAATCTTTTCTAGGCCAATAGGCATGCAATTCAACCCCACGCTGACGAGGTAGGTTCTGTAAATGAACACGATAATCACCATCTATCTTTTCTACCTTGCCCTCTGTAAAGAGTTTCCCTGTATGAAAGAAAAGTTTTTCAGCTCCATTAAAGCCTGTTACCCGAAACTCAAAATTTTCGATAGGTTCTGAACTATCTGTCAAGGGTTGCCAATTAAGTTCCGCGATATCATCATATAGAAATATGAGGTTTTTTAGTTGCCATGTGATTACCACTTCAACGGTATCCCCTTCTTGGCCTGGATTATACACTTTTACAGTATAACCTTCCGATTCTTCTATCACTTCACTATTGACATTCTCAATGGCGCTAGCATTTTTCCATACCTGAACCTTCGGACTGGAATCTATTTCAAATCCCTTTGGCATCTTACCAGAACGGCCAAGTCCTACTAGTTGTCCATTAAAGTCTTCATCAAAATAATAGACTACTTTCTCCCTAAATTCTGCCGTATTATCTGCATGAATATACAAATCACCTTGATAAGAGCGAATCTTAAAATCAACCGCAAAAACAGAGAGTGGTAAAATACAAAACAAGCTAAATAAAAACACGAAAAAAGTCTTTTTCACAACACAATCCCCTTTTTATCTTTGCTATCATTATATCATTTTTTATAAGTAAAGGCTTACTTGTATTGAAAATCTCACCATTTTTAGATACAATAGAGAGAAGTCATTTTTAGACTAGAAATAGGAGAAAACATGAAAAAATTGTGCTTATCTATTCTTGCTAGCCTAGCCCTTATATTAGGACTAGCTAGCCAAGTCCAAGCCGACGAATATTTACGCATCGGGATGGAGGCAGCTTACGCTCCCTTTAACTGGACCCAAGACGACGATAGTAATGGTGCTGTTAAAATCGACGGTACCAATCAATATGCCAATGGCTATGATGTTCAAATCGCTAAAAAAATTGCCAAAGATCTAGGTAAGGAACCTTTGGTCGTAAAAACAAAGTGGGAAGGACTTGTTCCAGCCCTTACTTCTGGCAAAATCGATATGATCATTGCTGGTATGAGCCCAACCGCTGAACGTAAACAAGAAATTGCTTTTTCAAGCAGTTACTATACTAGCGAGCCAGTTCTATTGGTCAAAAAGGACTCTGCCTATGCGAATGCCAAATCTTTAGAGGACTTTAGCGGAGCAAAAATCACTTCTCAACAAGGCGTTTACCTTTATGATTTGATTTCCCAAATCCCTGGTGTCAAGAAAGAAACAGCTATGGGCGACTTTGCCCAAATGCGCCAAGCTCTTGAGGCTGGTGTTATTGACGCCTATGTTTCGGAACGCCCTGAAGCTCTAACTGCTGAAGCCGCTAACTCTAAGTTTCAGATGGTCCAAGTAGAACCAGGTTTCAAGACCGGAGAAGAAGATACTGCTATTGCCATTGGACTTCGTAAAGATGACAGTCGCATCAGTCAAATCAATGCCAGCATCGAAACCATTTCTAAGGACGAACAAGTAGCTCTCATGGATCGGATGATTAAAGAGCAACCAGTGGAGGCGACAACAACGGAGGAAGAAAGCAGCTTCTTTAGTCAAGTCGCTAAAATTCTTTCTGAAAACTGGCAACAACTCTTGCGTGGTGCCGGCATCACACTCTTGATCTCCATTATCGGGACCATCGCAGGGCTTATTATCGGGCTTGCAATCGGAGTCTTCCGTACTGCTCCACTATCTGAAAACAAGGCCATCTATGGCTTGCAAAAACTGCTTGGCTGGATCCTCAATGTCTATATTGAAATTTTCCGTGGTACACCAATGATCGTTCAATCTATGGTTATCTACTACGGTACAGCACAAGCCTTTGGAATCAATCTCGATCGTACACTTGCAGCCATCTTCATCGTTTCAATCAACACTGGTGCCTATATGACAGAAATCGTCCGTGGAGGTATCCTAGCAGTTGATAAGGGACAGTTTGAAGCCGCAACTGCTCTTGGTATGACCCATAATCAGACCATGCGTAAGGTTGTCCTACCTCAGGTCGTTCGCAATATCTTACCTGCTACTGGTAATGAGTTTGTCATCAATATCAAGGATACGTCTGTACTGAATGTTATCTCTGTTGTGGAACTCTACTTCTCTGGAAATACCGTGGCAACTCAAACTTATCAATACTTCCAGACATTTACAATCATTGCCGTGATTTACTTTGTCCTCACCTTCACAGTGACCCGTATCCTACGCTTCATCGAAAGACGCATGGACATGGATACCTACACTACAGGTGCTAATCAAATGCAAACGGAGGACTTGAAATAATGAATCAACCCATTCTTGAAATTAAACACCTCAAAAAATCCTATGGACAAAACGAAGTGTTAAAAGACATTTCTCTCACCGTTCATAAAGGAGAGGTTATTTCCATCATTGGGAGCTCAGGAAGCGGAAAATCAACCTTCCTACGTTCTATCAATCTACTTGAAACACCTACTGAGGGGGAAATTCTCTACCGAGGAGAAAATGTCCTTGCAAAAGGCTATAACCTTACTCACTATCGTGAAAAACTTGGTATGGTTTTCCAATCCTTTAATCTCTTTGAAAACCTCGATGTTCTCGAAAATACGATCGTCGCCCAAACGACTGTCCTCAAAAGAGAACGCTCTGAAGCTGAAAAAATTGCCAAAGAAAATCTTGAAAAAGTTGACATGGGAGAACGCTATTGGCAAGCCAAACCAAAACAACTCTCTGGTGGCCAGAAGCAACGTGTGGCCATCGCACGTGCCCTCTCCATGAATCCTGACGCTATCCTTTTCGACGAACCAACATCTGCTCTGGATCCAGAAATGGTCGGTGAAGTCCTTAAAATCATGCAAGACCTGGCTCAAGAAGGCCTGACTATGATCGTCGTCACCCACGAAATGGAGTTCGCCCGCGATGTCTCACACCGTGTTATCTTTATGGATAAGGGCGTCATCGCTGAAGAAGGCAAACCAGAAGACCTCTTCACAAATCCTAAAGAAGAAAGAACGAGAGAGTTTCTTCAGCGCTATCTCAAATAACAAACAAGGACTGCATAAAATATGCAGTCTTTTTACTAACTCTTTGCAAAACAAAAGGCAGATCCATTTTAAGAATCTGCCTGTAAGCCTAGTTCAATCTTCAAATTTTTCATGATTCTTGTCATAAAAATCAATCAAACCTAGGGCTGTTTCAAATGAAATATTTTTCACTTTTGCACGACCTTGTGCCAAAGCAATAATTGACATTTCACGTGCATTTGTTTCCTTAGAGATACGGTAACCTGTGATTTTCTTATCACGAACCCAGCCAACAACTGATTCTACTTTTTCAAAGTTTGATTTAGCCATGTTCTTCTCCTATTTTGTTCTTTACGATACTGAAATATATCCATTCTTTTAGGATTATCCAAAAAACATCTACTTATTGAAAACAAATAATGAATTGTTATTACTTAGCTTTTAAAGCTGATAATATGCTTGTTCGTATATCTTCAACTCCATCAGGATTTGCTGGTAGGAAGATGGTGTTATTGCCCTTATTGTCTGCGAAATTATTCAAAGTATCCAAATACTGATTTGTTAATAGAATGGACATAATCTGGGCTTCCGTGAGTTCAACATTGGCTCCTTTTAATTCTTGAATAGAATCAGCAAGTCCGTCAACAATAGCCTTACGCTGTTCTGCAATCCCTACCCCGTGTAGACGATCTTTTTCTGCCTCTGCTTCTGCTGCGGTCACGATTTTAATCTTATCTGCTTCTGCAAGTTCTTGCGCAGCGACTCTCTTACGTTGGGCTGCATTGATTTCATTCATTGATTGTTTAACTTCAGCGTCAGGCTCAACCTTCGTAATCAGTGTTTTTACAATGATGTAACCATATGTAGACATTTCTTCTGCTACTTGCTTTTGAACTTCTAATGCGATTTCATCTTTTTTCTCAAACAGTTCATCCAAGGTCAATTTCGGTACAGACGAACGCAAGGCATCCTCAATATAGGATTTGATTTGAGCTTCTGGTCTCATTAGTTTATAGTAAGCATCTGTGACATTGTTTTCATTCACTCGATACTGAGTCGCCACATTCATGGTCACAAATACATTATCTTGTGTTTTTGTTTCCACGACGATCTCACTTTGCAATAGACGCAACTGCACCCTGGCTGCAATTCTATCGATTCCAAAAGGTGCTCGTACATGAATACCACTATTACTCAACTTTTGGTATTTACCAAAACGCTCGATAATAGCGACAGACTGTTGCCTTACAACATATACAGAGCTGATAATAACCGCCGCTGCAATCAGCACTAGAATAAAGAGAACAAGTAAAACATGTAAAACCATGGGAATCTCCTCCTTTCGTCACCATCATTATAGCATCATTATAGGAAATTGGCAAATAATATGATAGCAAATTTATTTTAGACTAGCATATTATACAAAGTCTCATTTCCGTTCAGATTGATATAAGATGGGTCAAACTTTTCCATCCGATGAATCAAGCCAGCATAATCATGCTTATCAGCAAGAGCAATCCCAATCAAGACCGGCCCTGTCCCCTTGCTTGCTCGTTTGATATATTCAAAACGAGTGATGTCATCATACGGTCCCAAGATGTCATTTACAAACTCACGAAGAGCCCCTGGACGTTGTGGGAAGTTTACGACAAAATAATGCTTGATGCCATCGTAAATCAAGGCACGTTCTTCCATTTCTGGCATACGGTTAATATCGTTATTCCCTCCAGAAATAATACAGCAAATTGTCTTGCCTTTGATATAGTCTGATAGGACTTCCAAGGCTGCAATGCTGGCCGCTCCAGCAGGTTCGGCGACAATTCCTTGCTTAGAATAAAGATCAATCAAGGTCTCAGAAATCAATCCCTCGTCCACCCCAATCAGCGTTTCAACATTCTTTCGGGTCGCTTCATAGGTTAATTGTCCAACCTTCTGTACGGCTATCCCATCAGCAAATTTGTCAATTTCTTTGAGTTTAACTGGTCCTCCAGCTTCAAAGGCTGCCTTCATCGAACGGGCACCATTGGCTTCTACACCAATTACTTCGATAGCGGGATTTGTTTCTTTGATGTAAGTTGAAACCCCTGCAATCAGTCCGCCACCACCTACCGGCACTAGTACTGTATCAAAATCAATAGACTCTTTACGGGCTTCTTCAAGAATTTCATAGGCTACAGTCCCTTGACCAGCTTGAACATGGACATCATCAAAAGGATCGATAAAGGTTCTATTTTCTGAAACGGTGAATTCTTGGGCCGCCTTAGCCGAAGCGTCAAAAGTATCTCCGACCAATTTGATCGTCACATAGTCACCACCAAAGAAACGAACTTGAGCAATTTTTTGTTGGGGCGTTGTGATTGGCATAAAAATTGTCGCAGGAATCTTCATCTCCTTACAAGTGTAAGCGACACCTTGAGCGTGATTCCCCGCTGATGCACAGACTACACCACGCTCACGTTCATCTTTCGTTAACTGAGAAATGGCATAATAAGCTCCACGAATTTTAAAAGAACGAACTCGTTGCGCATTTTCCTTTTTCAGATAAATCTTAGCACCATACTTCTCCGATAAATAATGATCATATTCCAGTGGTGTATTGACTACTACACCACTTAAAACTTTGTGGGCTTTCACCACATCTTTTGCACTTAGCATGTCTCCTCCTCAAATACTTTACAAGGTAAAAAGCGAGTTAGGTACCCCCCAACTCGCCTTCTGTTTTTATTCTAAGAATTAGTTATAGATTTTGAATGCGTCGTCGTCGTTTTTACCAACGAATGGCATTGCTTTACGCAATTCAGCACCAACTTTTTCAATTTCAAGGTTAGCTGCTTGTTCACGGTAAGCAGTAAGTTTTGGACGACCAGCCTTGTAGTCATTTACAAAGTCATTTGCAAATTTACCATTTTGGATGTCTGCCAAAACAGCTTTCATGTTTTCTTTAACTTGCTCAGTAATCACACGTGGACCTGATACATAGTCACCGTATTCAGCAGTGTTTGAAATAGATTGACGCATTTTCTTGAATCCACCTTCATAGATCAAGTCAACGATCAATTTCATTTCATGAAGAACTTCAAAGTAAGCCAATTCTGGGGCATAGCCTGCTTCTGTCAAGACTTCAAAACCTGCTTCGATAAGGGCAGTCAAACCGCCACAAAGTACAGCTTGTTCACCAAACAAATCTTCTTCAGTTTCTTCTTTGTAAGTTGTTTCAAGCAAACCAACACGAGCTGCTCCAACACCTTTACACCAGTCCATAGCAATATTTTTAGCATTTCCTGTAGCGTCTTGGTAGACTGCATAAAGAGCTGGCACACCAAATCCTTCTTCGTAAGTACGACGTACCAAGTGTCCTGGTCCTTTAGGGGCACACATGAAGACATCTACATCTGCAGGAACTTTGATAAATTCAAAGTGAATGTTGAAACCATGGGCAAATCCAACTGCATTCCTAGCTTCCAAGTTTGGAGCGATTTCTGCTTCGTACAATTCTTGTTGGATTTCGTCTGGTGCCAAGATCATGATAACGTCAGCCAATTTAGTGGCTTCTGCTACTGTGTAAGTGTCAAATCCATCTTCTTTTGCTTTGTCAAAAGATTTACCTGGACGTACACCAATGATGACATCACGACCTGAGTCACGCAAGTTTTGAGCATGCGCATGTCCTTGTGAACCATAACCGATAACGGCGATTTTTTTACCGTCAAGCGCTGCTACTTTTACATCTTTTTCGTATTCCATTTGAACTGCCATAGTTTTTCTCTCTTTTCTATTATGTATTGCCTTTTAGACTTGTTTAACAAATTTAAGTTGTTTTCTTATACTCAATGAAAATCAAAGAGTATTAGTCGCGGGTAAATCCAGTTGCACCCGTACGAGCGATATTTCTAATTCCATAAGGACGGATAACTCGCAAGAGTGCCTCACTCTTTTCAGCATTTCCTGTCATCTGAATGGTAATCGAGCTAGGGGCCACATCCACCACCGTTGCACGGAAAGGTTGAATAATGGCCAAGATTTCTGCACGCTTTTCAGCAGGCGCAGACACCTTCACCAAGATAACTTCTCTTTCCAAGTGTGGTTTATCTGTAATATCCCGAATGCGAATCACATCAATCTGACGATTGAGTTGCTTGATAATTTGCTCCACTTCATCATGTGAAGCCACATCAATAATGATGGTAATCCTTGATACATCAGGATTCTCTGTCGCACCAACTGAGATACTCTCAATGTTGACCTGACGACGAGAAAGGACACCTGTAAAGCGATTGAGGACTCCTGAACGATTTTGTAGTTTTGCCGTTAACATTCTACGCATGGAACTTCACCCCCAACATCTCATGATTGCTCTTACCGGCTGGTACCATTGGTAAGACCTGTTCCTTACGAGAAATATCCACCTCGATAAACATGGGCACATCCTCCAGAATGACTTCTAGATCCTTCTCTATCGTCTCTGGATTATCAAATTTATAGTTTTTGATGCCGTAGGCCTGTGCCATTAGCTGGAAGTCAGGAAGGGTGTCAAAGACTGATTCGGAAGTCCTACCCTCATAGAAGGATTCCTGCCACTGACGAACCATTCCTAGTGAGTGGTTATTCAGCATCACGACCTTAATCGGTACCTTGTAAATGTTTAGGATAGCTAGCTCTTGGTTGGTCATTTGGAAGCCACCATCACCGACAAAAAGGATAACCTCTTTTTCTGGATTTGCAATCTTGGCTCCGATAGCTGCAGGAACTCCAAATCCCATGGTACCCAAGCCACCTGAAGTGACCAATTGACGTTCATTCTGATATGGATAATACTGGGCTGTCCACATTTGGTGTTGGCCAACGTCTGTGACAACAATGGCATCTCCATTCGTCAACTCGCCGATGCGTTCAATAACGGCCTGCGGTTGAACCACACGTTCTTTCTTATCATAAGAACGAACTCGATTCTTATCCTTGGTGACTTTGTCAATCCACTTTTCAGTATTGTTATGAACAGTTGGTTCTGCCAGTAACATCTGCAAGGCTTTCTTAGCATCCCCCACCACAGGAATATCTGCACCGATAATCTTACCAATCTCAGCTGGGTCAATGTCAATATGAGCAACCTTGGCATTCTTAGCAAAGGTCTTAGGATTACCAGTCAGGCGGTCATCGAAACGGCAACCAATACTAATCATAAAGTCCGCTTCGGTCATGGCAATGTTAGCTGCGAAAGAACCGTGCATGCCTCCCATACCAAGGAAGAGTGGATGACTTGTCGCAATCGTTCCTTGCCCCAAAAGACTGGTCACGACTGGAATTTGATAGCGTTCAGCAAATTCATTGAGCTCCTTAGAAGCTTCCGCATAGCTGATACCACCACCTGCTAACAAAACAGGTTTCTTGGCTTTTGACAATTGCTTCAAGATTTTCTTGATTTGCATGTCGTTTGGTTCTAGCGTCGGTTGGTAACTTGGTAAATTCACCTCTGGTGAATAGATGAAGTCTGTCTCTAAGGCAGATACATCCTTAGGCAAATCAATTACAACTGGGCCAGGACGACCTGTGGTCGCGATATGCACGGCTTCCGTAATGATACGGGGAATGTCAGCCGTTTCACGGACTTGGTAATTGTACTTGGTAATGGGCATGGTAATACCGACAATATCCGCCTCCTGAAAGGCATCCTTCCCAATTCCTGCTCGAGCGACTTGTCCCGTAAAGACCAAAAGAGGAACACTATCACTCATGGCATCCGCGATCCCTGTAATGGCATTTGTTGCTCCTGGTCCACTTGTGACGACGGCGACACCCAACTTTCCAGTTGATTTGGCATAGCCTTCAGCTTCGTGCAAACACCCTTGCTCATGACGACCTAGAATGTGACGAATGCCTTTGAAATTATAAATCGCATCATATAAAGGCAAGACAGCCCCACCAGGATAACCAAATATGGTATCAATTCCTAAATCACGGAGTGTTTCCAAAACTAGGTCCGACCCCGTCTTAGGAGCGTCTAAACTGATTTTCTCCATTGTTCCCCTTTCTCTTCTCTTAAAAATAGCTTGTTACTATCATACCATTTTTTCAAAAATTTTCAAGACAAAAGAAGCAATTTTCTGAATTTTCTATCTAAGCGTGTTTTTATGAATGTTTTTCCTATTTTTATAAATATGAATAGGGAATTGAACGATCTTATTACTTCCAAATTTAATTTAGAGTATATTTTTCTAATCTTCTTTGATATAGAACATAAAAAAGGAAGCCACCAAGTGACTTCCTTCTAGAGCGAGGACTGATTAGTCTTCACCTTTGTTTTTCTTAATGATTTCTTCTTGTACTGACTTAGGTACATCTTCGTAATGGTCAAATACCATCATGAAAGTACCACGTCCTTGAGATGCTGAACGAAGAACAGTTGCGTAACCGAACATTTCAGCAAGTGGAACGTAAGCACGAACGATTTGGCTGTTACCGTGTGCTTCCATACCATCAACACGTCCACGACGAGCAGTTACGTGACCCATAACATCACCAAGGTTTTCTTCAGGAACAGTGATGGTTACAAGCATCATTGGCTCAAGGATAGCTGGTTGTGCAGTCTTAGCAGCTTCTTTAAGAGCAAGTGAAGCCGCGATCTTGAAGGCAGTTTCAGATGAGTCGACATCGTGGTATGAACCATCGTAAAGTTTAGCTTTAACGTCAACCATTGGGTAACCTGCAAGAACACCGTTAGCCATAGATTCTACCAAACCTTTTTCAACCGCTGGGATAAATTCACGAGGAACCACACCACCGACGATTGCGTTTTCGAATTCGAATCCTTTTCCTTCTTCGTTTGGAGTAAATTCAATCCATACATCACCGAATTGACCTTTACCACCAGACTGACGTTTGAAGAATCCACGTGCTTGAGTAGAAGCGCGGAATGTTTCACGGTAAGATACTTGAGGAGCACCTACGTTCGCTTCAACCTTGAACTCACGACGCATACGGTCAACAAGGACGTCAAGGTGAAGTTCACCCATACCAGAGATAACTGTTTCACCAGTTTCAACGTTTGTTTCAACGCGGAATGTTGGATCTTCTTCAGCCAATTTTTGAAGGGCAATGCCCATCTTGTCTTGGTCAGCTTTAGATTTTGGCTCAACCATCAATTGGATAACTGGTTCTGGAACGTTGATTGACTCAAGGATGATTTTAGCTTTTTCATCTGTCAATGAGTCACCAGTTGTCGTATCTTTCAAACCAACGGCAGCAGCGATATCACCTGAGTAAACAGTGTCAATTTCTTGACGGCTGTTAGCGTGCATTTGAAGGATACGTCCGATACGTTCACGTTTACCTTTAGAAGTGTTCAATACGTAAGAACCTGATTGGAGAACACCTGAGTAAACACGGAAGAATGTCAAACGACCTACGAATGGGTCAGTCATGATCTTGAAGGCAAGAGCTGCAAATGGCTCGTCGTCAGATGCTGGACGAGTTTCTTCTTCGTCTGTATCTGGGTTGATACCTTTGATCGCTGGGATGTCAAGTGGGCTTGGAAGGTAGTCGATAACCGCATCAAGCATCAATTGAACACCCTTGTTCTTGAAGGCAGAACCACACAATACTGGGAAGAATTCAACGTTGATAGTCGCTTTACGGATACCAGCTTTCAATTCTTCGTTAGTGATTTCTTCACCTTCGAGGTATTTCATCATCAATTCTTCGTCAGTTTCAGCAACTGCTTCGATCAATTTTTCACGGTATTCTTGAGCTTGGTCAAGGTACTCAGCTGGAATATCTTCTTCAAGAATATCTGTACCAAGGTCGTTGGTATAGATCTCAGCTTTCATCTTGATCAAGTCGATGATACCACGGAAGTCATCTTCAGCACCGATTGGCAATTGAATTGGGTGTGCGTTTGCTTGAAGACGGTCGTGAAGTGTGCTTACTGAGTAAAGGAAGTCAGCACCGATTTTGTCCATTTTGTTGGCAAATACGATACGTGGAACTCCGTACTCAGTTGCTTGGCGCCAAACTGTTTCAGTTTGAGGCTCAACACCTGATTGTGAGTCAAGAACGGTAACCGCACCGTCCAATACACGAAGAGAACGTTGTACTTCGATTGTGAAGTCCACGTGTCCTGGTGTGTCGATAATGTTTACGCGGTGGTTGTTCCATTGAGCTGTTGTCGCAGCAGATGTGATAGTGATACCACGTTCTTGCTCTTGCTCCATCCAGTCCATTTGTGACGCACCTTCGTGAGTTTCACCGATTTTGTGGATTTTACCAGTGTAGTAAAGAATACGCTCAGTAGTTGTTGTTTTACCGGCATCGACGTGAGCCATGATACCGATATTACGAGTTTTTTCAAGTGAAAATTCGCGTGCCATGAGGTTAGTTTCTCCTATTTTTTATTTTACAATCTATTATAACATTATTTAGAAAAAACGGATAGGCAGGACCTACCCGTTCTCAATGTTTATCTTGTTTTTGTTGGTTTCAACTTACGAGCTAGTAAGTTGAATTGAACTCGGGCTAAAGTTAATTAGCCGATTTGAGCCGGAACGGGATGCTGTGTGAAAAAGATAAACTTCCTTGTATTCGTCGAATACTGCGTCAGTTTCCTATTTTCACCTTGCATCCTTACCGTTCCTAGCATCATGACCTAGTTGAGCTCAAGCTAAAAGTCTGGAGAAAAAGATGAATCTCATTGGTTGCAATCGCAACCTGCTTCGATTCCCTATTTTCTCTGGGACTTTCTTAACGCTTTCGCATCCTATATTACCAACGGAAGTGTGCGAAGGCACGGTTAGCTTCTGCCATACGGTGAGTGTCTTCACGTTTCTTAACAGCTGCACCAGTGTTGTTCGCAGCGTCCAAGATTTCTTTTGCAAGACGGTCTTGCATTGTGTGTTCACCACGAAGACGAGCGATTGTTACCAACCAACGAAGTCCAAGTGTTGTACGACGTTCTGGACGAACTTCAACTGGGACTTGGTAGTTAGATCCACCAACACGACGTGCACGTACTTCAAGTACAGGCATGATGTTTTCCATAGCTGTTTCAAATACTTCAAGTGCATCGTTGCCAGTAGCTTCTTTGATTTGCTCAAAAGCACCGTAAACGATTGAAGCAGCTGTACCACGTTTACCATCAAGCATAACGCGGTTGATAAGACGAGTAACTAGTTGTGAATTGTAAAGCGGATCTGGCAATACGTCACGTTTTGGAGCTCTATTTTTACGACTCATTTCTCTTTATCCCCTTTCCTTATGCTTTTGGACGTTTAGTACCGTATTTAGAACGGCCTTGTTTACGATCGTTAACACCTGCAGTATCAAGTGCACCACGGACGATATGGTAACGTACCCCTGGAAGGTCTTTTACACGTCCACCACGAAGAAGCACCACGCTGTGCTCTTGCAAGTTGTGTCCGATACCTGGGATGTAGGCAGTAACTTCGATAAGGTTACTCAAACGTACACGAGCGAATTTACGAAGGGCAGAGTTAGGTTTTTTAGGTGTCATTGTTCCAACACGAGTTGCAACACCACGTTTTTGTGGTGAAGAAACGTTTGTTTGAACTTTTTTATGACTGTTGTAACCAACGTTCAAAGCTGGTGATTTAGATTTTTCTACTTTTGATTTACGCGGTTTGCGAACCAATTGGTTAATTGTAGGCATCTACATTCTCCTGTGTTTTTTTATTTTTGGTGATGATACACTTGGTGACAGCTACCATCTGTGTGTACTTTTGCAACATTTGTCAGCACGTCCCTGTACACTTTTGAGAGACCAAAAGTAAAAAGTACCGTCTATTATTGTAACACATTTTTCTTTCCTTGTCAATATTTTTTCATTTTTATTCTGATCTTTTATCTCTTTGACACTAGTTCTAACCGCTTTTTTAAACAAAAAAGGAGGCAATTTGCCTCCTCCTGTCTAGTATGGATTTCCTTCAATTTAGCAATCATTTGAGTTGTTATCAAAGCCAACCAGATTCTTTTGCAATGTTGGCTGCATCTGTTCGATTACTAGCTTCTAGTTTCGAAAGAATATTTGTGACATAGTTTCGGACGGTTCCGTTTGATAGATAGAGTTGGTCTGCAATTTCTTGGTTGGATAAACCCTGAGCGATTCCCTTTAAGACAGCAATCTCTTGTTCTGTCAACGGATTGGGGTGCGTCATCACCACTTCCATCAATTCAGGCGAATACTCCTTGCGCCCTTCGAGGACAGTGTGCAAGGTTTGCATGAGGTCTGCAATGCTTCTTTCTTTCAAGACATAGGCATCCACTCCAGCCTTAATCGCGCGTTCAAAATATCCAGGGCGCTTGAAGGTTGTCACCACAACCACCTTTGTTTCTAGCTTTTCTGCTCGTATCCACTCCAAGACTTCGAGGCCAGTCTTAGCAGGCATTTCTACGTCAAGGATGGCGATATCGACAGACTCCTTTTCTAAGAGTTGGATTGCTTCTTGGCCATCCTTGGCTTGTAGGACAGACTCCACATCTGGTTGAAAGGTAAGCAACTGGCACATGGCATCTCGCAACATACTTTGATCTTCTGCAACAAGTAGTTTCATCTTAGTTTCTCTCCTTATAAGGTAGTCGTACTTGCACTTCTGTTGGACACTTCTGACTGATCACCTTTACATCTCCCGAAAATGGAAGGACACGATCTCTGACTGTATGAAGTTCGTTCCCCTTTATAGAAGAAAAGCCACAGCCATCATCTCTCACTGTTAGAATGAGTTCTTTCTCTGTCCGTTCTAATTTTAAGTAGGCTTTAGACGCTTTGGCGTGTTTGATGATATTGGTCACTAACTCAAGCAAAATCATGGAAGCTGTTGACTCCAATTCCTGAGTTAAACTAGCAGTATCTAGTTGATTAGCTATTTCCACCTCAATTCCAGCAATTTCTAACATCTTTTTCACAGTCTCTAGTTCTGATGTCAAAGTTCTAGACTTAAGATTTTCCACAATGGTTCGAACTTCATTCATGGATTCTTTACTGATCTGATGAATTTCTTTTAATTCTTTTTCCACTTGAGGATAGGCCTGCATTTGAAGAAGTTGGAGGGCAAGGTCCGTCTTCACACTCAACATAGCAAAGGTATGACCTAGACTATCATGGAGATCCTGACCGATACGATTGCGTTCATTTTCTGCCAAGAAAAGATTAAGCTTAGCATTTTGTTTCATCTTTTCTTCTTTTATTTCCTCCGACACTCGAATTCGATAAAGACCAAAGGTCAGTGCATCGGAAAAGATAAAGGTCACCAAGAAAAAGAGGAGGTCCCAGGGACTAACATGATTGACCATATAGATTCCGGTCAGAATGAACGGTTGCAAGACAACAAAACTGACAAAACGCCAAGAGTGAAAAGAAATCTCATCCAGCTCATAAATAAGGAGATTGGATAAATAGAAGATAAACCAGGTGAAACCCGAACTCAGCCAAACCGATGTATAAAAAATGTAGGCAAGCATGATCCACCAAGCCATCCACAGCACAGTGCGATTTTGGCTGACTAAAACCGAGTAGAAAGCTAGGACAAATAGTAGGGTCCATAGCAAGGTTAAAAGCGGGTAATCTCCAACGATGACACCCGCTATAGGAAAGATGATAAACACAATTGAAATATGAAACATATAATGAATGTTTTTAAATTTTTCCAACATAGATTTATTTTACCTCAATCCGTTTTTTCAGCTGAATTACCAGCACACCAAAGAAAACTGTATAGCCTAGCACAACCAAGGCAGAAAGAATATTAAATTCATGGTGTTCCAAATAAGTAGAGACGACCTGCATCAGTTGATAGGTTGGGGTCAGTTTCCCAATAGATTGGAGCCATTCTGGGAAGGAATTCAAGGGGAACCACAGTCCACCTAGGACAGCCAAAGCGATATAGGCAATATTTCCAATCACCGTCATCAGTTGAGCACTGGGAAGCAAGCTCACCAATACCCCCATGCTGATAAAGACCACGCTTCCGACCAGCAAAATAGCACCGATTACCAACCAGTCAAGCCAAGGTAGCGTAACTCCACGGACAAAATGACCAACTGAGAAGACAACTATAATTGATAACAAGAAAGTTAGCAGAGTGCTGAACAGTTTTGATACATAATATTCTACCATAGATACAGGAGAATGTTGAATCAATTTTTGCCAGTTGTTTGTCTTATCAGACTCGAGTGTGCTTGGGATACTGAAAAAAGCACTTGACATGATACTAAAGAGCGTCATGGCAAAGAGATAGGCTTGAAGAGCGATTTCTGGAATGTCTGATCCTGACATCATACCAGAGAAAATAAGGTAAAATACACTTGGAAGTCCGATGGATAGCAAGTAGTAGATGGCTTGCCGTTTCATCAGAATGATTTCTACTTTCATGAGACTTGTCATATTTTTCATCGTCAATCTCCTTTAGTCTTGAGTCGTTTCGAAGATACTGTCCAAAAGAGTTCGATTGCGAACTTCAATTTCTTCGATCGTGCAGCCCTGTTCTTGCAAAACTTTCCATACCTGGCTGGCTTCTTTGGTGGTGAAGGAAAGAGCATTTTGCTTGATTTCAAGCCCTTGAACCATAGTCAGAGAGCTGACAAAATCCTGATAAGTTAGAGGTATCGTAAAGTGTTTTTCTCGTTCTTCACCACGCATGGCATAAGGTGTCGTATCACGGATCAATTCACCCTTGTGGAGGACCAAGATGCGATCGGCCGTATGCTCCACCTCTTCGATATAGTGAGAAGAATAAACAATGGTCACACCATTTTTCTTTAACTGATTGACAATTTCCCAAAAATGCTGACGTGTCGAGGTATCCATGGCAGCAGTTGGTTCGTCTAAAAATAGAATTTTCGGACGACCTATTAGTGCCAACACGAAAGAGAACAAACGTTTTTGCCCACCAGATAGTTTGCCCGCTAGCTGATTTTTCTGTTTGTCCGAAAACCTCAGCAAGTCATCAATTTCTTGATTGGAGAGACTGTTTGGATAGATTGATTGAAAGAAGGATAAGAGTTCTTTCACTTTCAAGTCTTGAACCACCGTATTTTCTTGAGGCAAGATAGAAATAAGCTGCTTCAATCGAGGATCTGTTGGCGCAAAGCCATGAATAGCTATCTGACCTGAGCTCATGAACTTGTCGCCCAAGAGGCAATCAATCAAGGTTGTCTTCCCTGCTCCGTTAGGCCCGATCAAAGCGACACATTCACCATCGTTGATTTCAAAGGAGATGTTCCGCAAGATCTCCTTGTCTTTTATCTTCTTACTTAATTTCTCAACTTTAATCACAGTCATGAGATTCTCCTTTCAACCACTTCATTCCCATAGGGAAAACGACGAAAATCATAAATCCAAAACCCCAAGCACCACGAATGAATTGGCGAAACAAGGTTTGGTCAAACCAACCAGTAAACATTTCCACTAACCATACCAAGAGTGACAGGCCGATAAAGAAATAGATGATTGCTTTTTTCATTCCTCAAACTCCTTTTTCACATCTCTGACCAATTTCAAACCTTCTCTGACAAGCCAAGACATCATTCCAAAGCCAGCAAATAGCTCCCAAGGAAAATGGTAGAAACCCTCGTCCAATCCTGAAAACATGAGATAGGTCATAACTCCTGCTGCTACTAAACTCACTGCGACAATCATTTTATTTTTCATTTCTTCTTCCTCCATTTCATACTTCAATTATAGTCCTTTGAAGTTAGCGGAGCTAGATGCTTCTGTCACTAGGAAATATGACAAATGTCATAAAAAAAGAAAGTTGAAAAATCAACTTTCTTATTCAACGATATTTTTATACAGCAGAGGTCGTACTCTCTTCTTTGAAACCTTCAACTTTTAATCCAGCGATGAAAATATTAGGTTTTTTAAAATCTTCTACATTCTCCAGAAGATCCTTAAAATAATAAGTATTTTTAATCTTATCTACATTTGCCTTTTCAAAATCAAGACTAAGTATCGCTTTCCAGTTTTTGTCTTCTGTGACAAAATAGTCCATAGAAACCCCTGGCTCATCTTTAATTTCTAAATATTCTGGACTAGTAGCCATTTCCCCACGCAGAAGAGCTTGCAATTCCTCTGCACTCACTTCGGCAGGGATTTCATTTCCAAAATCACCCATCAGTTCCATCGTAAATTGTTTGACAACATCTGTGTAAACAACCGTTATACGAGCGTCGGTATCTGCGACTTTTCCTACAAAGACTTTGGTTGTTTCCTTGATTTCTTCTTTTACCTGACTGGACTGACTAGATGAATCAACCGAACTTGCTGTACTACTTGACTCTGTTGTTGCGGTGTTGGTTTGACCACAGCCAGCAAGAGCAAGTAACGCTGCAAAAATCAACCCTAAAACTTTCTTCATAAATCTCCTACTCCACACTAAAAAGATATGGATATACAGGTTGTTGACCTTGGTGAATCTCTACTTCAACATCTTCAAATTCTTCTGCGATTTCTTGAGCAATTTCATTGGCAAGTTCTTCACTTCCATCTTCACCGACATAGAAGGTCACTATTTCACTATCTTCGTCTAGCATGTGCTTCAAGGTTTCAGTCAAGGTTTGGTGCATATCAGGATTTGATACGAGGATCTTACCATCTACCATACCAAGATTGTCATTTTCGTGAATTTCCAAACCATCGATTGTCGTGTCACGAACAGCTGTTGTTACACTACCGCTAACTACATCAGCAAGAGCTGCAGTCATACGTTCTTTATTTTCTTCGATAGACTTGCTTGGATCAAAGGCAAGAAGACTAGTCAATCCTTGAGGAAGGGTACGAGTTTCTACCACAACAGCTGGTTGATCCAATACCTCTGCTGCAGATTGGGCTGCCATGAAGATATTTTTGTTGTTCGGCAAGAAGATGATGTTGCGAGCATTGACTTGCTCAACAGCCTTGATAAAGTCTTCTGTCGAAGGGTTCATGGTTTGTCCACCTTCGATGACATAGTCCACACCTTGGGCACGGAAGATATCTGCCAAGCCTTGACCTGCTACTACTGCGATAAGGGCATATTCCTTTTCTTCAGCTGGCTTGCTGACTTGAGCCTCTTTTTCTACTTGAGCTTCGTGTTGGTTACGCATGTTATCTACTTTGACCTTGACCAAGCTACCATATTTAAGACCCTCTTGCATAACAAGACCTGGATCTTCTGTATGGACGTGAACTTTGACAATCTCATCATCGTTGACAACAAGAAGAGAATCCCCTAGCTCATTCAAGTAGTTGCGGAATTCATCATAGTCAAAATCTTTGGCATAAGTTGGACCTTGCTTAAGGGCAACCATAATCTCCGTACAGTAACCAAAAGTGATATCTTCTGTTGCAACATGCCCAGCTACTGACTTATGGTGTTCAGCATTGATCATTTCACCCATGTTGGCAGGAGTTGCTACAAAGTCTTCTGAAGCACTGTATTCACCAGTGAGGGCTGAAAGGAAACCTTCATAGATGAAGACCAAACCTTGACCACCAGAGTCCACGACACCAACCTCTTTCAAGACTGGGAGCATATCAGGAGTCTTAGCCAGAGCTCTCTTAGCACCTTCCAAGGCCGCACGCATGACTTCAACGGCATCATCTGTTTGCTCAGCTTTTTTCTTGGCACCGATAGCCGCTCCACGAGAAACTGTCAAAATAGTTCCTTCGACTGGTTTCATAACTGCCTTGTAAGCTACTTCGACACCAGATTGGAAAGCAAGGGCCAAGTCTTGACCTGTTAACTCGTCTTTATCTTTGATAGCTTGGGAGAAGCCACGGAAAAGTTGAGACGTGATAACTCCTGAGTTTCCACGCGCACCCATCAAGAGCCCCTTAGCAAGAATGCTCGCCGCTTCTCCGACTGTAGAAGCTGGCTTGTCTGCTACTTCTTTGGCACCATTCTCGATGGTCATCCCCATGTTTGTCCCAGTATCTCCATCTGGAACTGGAAAGACATTTAATGAATTGACATATTCAGCTTGCTTATTCAAACGAGTTGATGCAGCCTGCACCATTTCTTGAAATAAGCTGGTAGTAATTTTTGACACGATTATTCTCCTACAACTTTGATATTTTGAATGTAGACATTCACAGTCTGAGCAGTAATTCCTAGTTGGTTTTCCAAACTAAAACGAACACGCTCTTGGATGTTTTTTGAGACTTCACTAATCTTTGTTCCGTAGCTCAACACGGTATAAACATCAACTGCAATACTGCCATCTTCGGCGGCCTTCACGACAACACCTTTTGCATAATTTTCCTTACCAAGAAGGGCTTGGAAATTATCTTTGAGGGTATTTTTGCTAGCCATACCGACCACACCAAAAATCTCAGTTGCTGCACCACCTACAACGGTTGCAATCACTTCATCTGTTAGTTCGATTTGACCATCTTTTGTATTAATTTTTACAGTCATTTTTTTTACCTCAACTAGTTGATACTCTATTTTATCATATTTCATTCCAAGTGTAAAAGCAGAATACTGTATTGGTAGATATTTACTCTATTTTTCAAATGGTTTTATCTCTAGAGCAAAAGAAAAAGACCAGTTAGGTCTTTTCATTTTTATTAAACGCGTTCAACTTTACCTGATTTCAAAGCACGAGCTGAAGCCCAAACTTTTTTAGGTTTACCATCGATAAGAACAGTAACTTTTTGAAGGTTTGGTTTCACGGCACGTTTTGTTTGGTTCATCGCGTGTGAACGGTTGTTTCCTGATACAGTCTTACGACCTGTAAAGTAACATACTTTAGCCATTATGTTTTCCTCCTATTAGATCTAATATAGCGGATGTGCTAGCACCACATACCGTACTATGTTATCACACTTTCTTGAATTTATCAAGAGAATTAAAATATTTTGTTTGTGTCTAAATTTTTGGGAACAATCAAATATCCTTATAACTCAATAATAAAGCGAGATTTTTCAGACAAAAAAAACTGGAAAAAGTTCCTCACTTTACCCCAGCCCTTGACTATATTGCACTTTTTATGCTACAATATTGTTTGACTGATTAAGCAAAGTGTGTGTTTGTCTTAATCGGTGGTGTAGGAGTTGTTGCTTCTACACCTTTTTCGTTTTTATTTACTTTATTATTGTAACACACATTAGACAAAAAAGCAACTGTTTTGCATAAAAACATGACAAAAACACCTCTAAAAATTCTCTTTTTTTAGAGGCTTTTGTCTGCCTTTTTACATCATTTATGTCCTCTTTTTCTGATAACGGCTCCGTGTGGCCTATGGTTAATACGAAATCCTGCACCTAGTCCCGTTACCCTAAATTCTTCATACTCTTGTCTCCAAGCTCCAAAAAACAGCTCGTATAGCTGATCAATTCGTTCAATAAGAATCATCCTGGACATGGTACAAGCCCCTTCGATGGACCAATACATCCCTCGATGTTTCATGCGGTAAGTGACCTTTCGGTGCTGACTCTCCATTACCCCGATTCCCCGTGAGGACAATCCTCTAAGTTTAGGTGGTCTAGTGTCACAAAAATTTCTTAATAATTTCTTACGAAAATTGTAAAAATTATCAAGAGCTTCCTGACTTTCTATGAGAGATTCAACTGTATCTAGTACGGTCTGAAGCAGGCTCTTCTGATGATTTTTGATGGCCTTAAAAGCAAGATCAAGTAGTGTAGATGGGTACGGCTTCAGGAATCTTTTAAGTTCTTCATTGACATGATAGGCATCCCAGAAATGCTCATGACGTTTAATCCGTAGAGCTTTCTTGATTTCTTGAAATATTCTGCGAGAATAGCCTTTACCATTGTCAGAGTTAGTGATAAGAAGAGTTCGGTCAGTGATTTCAAAATGATTGTAGAGATAGTCGATCAATTCTTCCTTTGCTTGTTCATGGCTTGTATGGATAATCTCATGCTTATTCTCCAGTACATACCGATTATTACCAACCTTCTTCGCTCCAGTATGAATCAGAAAATGTGCTAAGTCTGTATTGTGTCGTTCATCATTGCTTGATGTTGTCTTGACGAGCACACCATCTCCCTCCAGGTAGATTTTATCTGCCTGGATTTTTCTCGGTTGCTCATCACCTTTAAAAAGCCGATAACGCTCCCTCTCCGAAAAGAGCCTGCCTGCCATTTTTACAGACTTCAACACAGCATCCTTTGTTATCTCCAAGCGATAAGCCATCTTAACTGTTCGACAAACTTCACGGTAAGATAAAACGGAAGCGTGTTTTGCCATGTGAAAAATCAACTCAGGAGAATAACGCATATACTTTTCTAGACCTAGCCACTCATCTACGGGATAACAGCTTTTCTTTCCCTTTCGCCAGCGATTTCTAGAAAAGGTCACCTCTCCAAATGTAAAGACAACGGTCCTCTCTGTACTATCTATCCGCTTATATCCCCTCAATCTCATGGAAGAAGCTATCTGCTCGTCGTAATCTCTTACTTGCTTCAGGAATTGCTGCTCACGTTTGCGATCTAGTTCTGCGACAAATTCTTTTTCATCAAATCTAAACATACTCTTTATTTTACTGAAATCATGACTAGATTGAAAACATCACAAACTTTCTACAAGACCCTTTCAAAAATAAAAGCCTTCCCTTATTGGGAAGGTTATTTAATTATAAATACAATTATAAGTATAATTATATTTATATCGATAAACTTTCGATTAGCTTATCAAGGTAATCTGATGCAGACTTTGCACCAGCTGCTTTAGCAATTTTATCTAATTTTTTCCGATTGCTTGGTTTCAAAGTAAACTGAAATTGTTTCTTACGTTCAAAACTTTCAAAGCTAGCTACATCTGAAAGTTGCTCAGGTTGATGAGTTGCTTCAATAATCTGCGAAATCTCTTTTTCTTTTGGTGTGAATGCCATAACGACCTCCTTCTAATTATATTTATAATTGTATTTGTGTTTATAAATATAGTTATATTGTATCATAAATTTTTGAAAAAGTCTGCTCCAGCTCAGCGAAAAACTTTTTGTGTTTTTGATAAAGCTCAGGATTCTTCTCCATATCTGCAATAGAGATTTTATCGATTGTGGAATGATTGAATAGCTCTTTTGCTGGTACAATTCCTAGAAGGTTATCTGTTCCCTTTTCTTTAGCTTCAAGTCCCAGGGCCTCCAGTAACTCTCTTGATGACCCATAGTTTGGTCGGATCATATTTGCTAAGAAATATAACTCAGCAGTAATGTATGATTCTCTTGTACGATAGTCAATTACATCCTTTCTGAATGCTTCTAACCGAGTTGATAGATTGAATTTGGCATTATAACCAAACTCTGAAGGAGTCAAAGGACTAATGATTGCGTGACTGACTGCAACAGCATTTTTAGTAGCTGTCGCAAAGTCTGGTCTACAATCAATCAAGATGTAGTCAAATTGATCCAACTTTTTCTTTTCGTAGTTATCCTCTAGCCAAAGATAAAGTAACATATTTTTCTTATCGCTGTTCTCCAGATCTCGTTCCACCGTGTCAAGCTGAACTGAACCTGGAATTAGACTGATATTTTCCTTGACTTGCTTAATATCCACATCGCCACCTTTAAAAGCATTGGCAATTGTATTCTTGCTCTCATAGATATTGTAACACTGAGTCAAATTACACTGATGGTCTAAATCTATAAAGAGAACCTTATGACCTTTCTTAGCTAACCATTCTCCATAATTAAATGTCAAAGTTGTTTTTCCAACACCGCCTTTAATGGCAGCAAATGTGATAATCTTCATTTGATATCCTCCTGTTTTTCTATACTTCTATTATACCATTATAATTATATTTGTCAATATGTTTATAATTATATTTACAATGAAGTTTCTCTTCCCCTTTCGCCAGCGATTCCTAGAAAAGGTTATCTCTCCAGATATAAAGACAACTGTTCTCTCTGTACTGAAATCAAGACTAGATTGAAAACATCAGAAACTTCTACAAGGTTTTTCCATCTTCAAAACGTCGGTCAACTTTCTCTTCTCGACTACGCACGTGCTCCTTAACATCTCTATAATCTGTGTAATGTTTTAGAGTATCGTCAAAGAACTCTTGTAAGGCTCCTTTTTCAATTTGGAATTGTTTGATCAGTTGACTGACATCTTCCAGTCCCATATCTTTTGGAACTCCTAAATCATCCAATAGTTGTACCGCCGCAAGACTATTTTCTGGAGATTGCTGGATGGCTAAAAGTGCTCCTTCAATTTTATGATAACGTCCAAGTCGGTCATCTAGCTGTCTTAATTCCTCCTGGGTAGCCTCTATCTTTTCATTAAAGCGCTCCTCCAAATGTTGAAATTGTGTTCCATCTGTCACGCCGTGCTCGACTAAGAAATTATATTCCTTAATCAGTTCACGCATAGAGGAAATTTGAGCGTTTTTAGTTACAAGTGTTTCTCCATTTTGTTTGGCCAATTGCCTTGCGACAGTCAAGCCCATCATGTACCTATTTTTTTGAGATTGATCAGGATTGAGAAAATAAAAATAGTCTTTCTCTTTAATATAGATGGTATAATTTCCATCCTCATTTTTATCAACTTTATGAGAAGGTATTAAAATTGTACCACTATTTAAAACTCCCATATCCATCTGCACGTAAATGCCTTGCTTGCTTT
This sequence comes from Streptococcus oralis, assembly GCF_003944215.1. Lineage (GTDB taxonomy): Bacteria > Bacillota > Bacilli > Lactobacillales > Streptococcaceae > Streptococcus > Streptococcus oralis_BI. The sequence continues at coordinate 139,567 of NZ_RJVZ01000002.1, forward strand.
CTTGCTCGACCTGCCAAGATTCCACTTCCAATTTCAATTCAAAATCATCTGCCGTTTTTTCTTTTGATTCTTGATATTGTTCTTTCAATTCCTCCACATCAAAAACTAACTGATTCTTAGAAATTCTCTCTTTTATTTTTTCAAGAGAATAGAGTCCTTTCTTCGATAATGTATCATCTCGGACATTTCTTTGTTGAGGCTGATCAAGTAATTTATACTTCACAAATTTACCAGAGAAATCAATCTGAAGATCAAGCGCAGCTGCTTTATGTTTAAAATCTTCTAACGAAAGAGAGTGCTTCAGAAGAAAATCAAGACGTTCCTTAATTTCAAACCGATAATTATTTTGTCGCCGCCAAGCAGAATACTTTGTATAAGAATTTTTCATAGTAGGCTCAATAATTTTAGCGCCATATCGTGCCGCATGTTTGTCCGAAATGGCTCTCAGATTTTTCAATGTTTTCTTTTCCCAACGAAATTTCTTGAGCGTTGAGGTATTGGTGGTATTGAGTATGATGTGATTATGAAGATGATCTTTATCCGTGTGTGTTGCAATCACAAACTCATAATTTCCACCTGTCAATTCTAACATCGTTTGGCGGCCAATTTCATGAACTTGCTCAGGAGCCAAGTTATCATCTGGAGAAAAAGACTGGATAATGTGATGAGCCAATACTTGTTTTCCTGAAGATAATTCTTTCAAGTCGTCATCTCCTTTTTTAAAGGCTGCAGCCAATTTTGTCATGACCATTTCTTCATCTGCTACGCTAAAATCAGAGATCCCATTGCCAGATACTAGCTTCATTTGAAGCTCACCATCATGATAGACAAGAGGAAAATCAAGATCACTTTCTGCAGTTCCTGATACAAGAGTTTTCGCTTCATTCAGAATATAATTAACAGCTCTCTTCAGATTAGCTGGTGTTTTAATTTGAGTTGGAGATTTAATTACTACCATTCTTCTATATCACTCCTTACCGTTCGTTTCCGTTCCTGTAGACTCTGTTTTTCTGCGCTAGAAAGTTTGGCAGCTACCATCTCTTTCAACTCAGATAGATAGTCAATAACTTGTGCTACTTCCTCTGGCCTAACCCCTTGATTTTCGTTAGCGTGCTTGGCAATTTGGTTAATGTTCGTCCCAACTCGATTGATGGCAACTCGAAGGTCTTTCAATTCAGAAAAATCAATTTGCACCACCTTCCCTTGCACCAATTGATTCTTCGCATAGTATTGAAAAGATGGAACTCCCATTTGGGCCATCGCTGTTTTAATTTGACGATCTTCCTCTGGTGTTAGTCGTATCAATTTTTGTATATAGCGTTTTCTATTTTCTCGTTTCTGCATTATTTTTTTTATCCTCTTTCTCTCAAAGTCTCTGGCATTTTCTGACCAGGCATCCGCCCCTGACTTCCTTCCGGCAAGCTTAGCAAATGGATATCCATTTGCGAAATTTAAAAAAATCAGAGAAGGAGAACCCTGTAGTTTTCCTTCTTGATTTTCTCAGTTTTGGGGAAATCCCCAAGCCCCTTTCTTATATCTTTTGGAGTACAACTTCTAACAATTTATCGTAACCAACTGAAGATGTTTTTGAAAATAGATGATTGTTTATCACTATTTTCTACACTTTTTTCTTTCTGACCTTGTAACTTTTCAGCTAGGACAGAAAGTTGTTGATCAGTTAGAGGCTGGAAAATCGACTGCCCAATCTGTATTTCTGTCAGTAAGATTTTTTCAGTGAGTACAGCTTGAAATTCTTCATCTGTAATCATCTTGAGTAGCTCAATATTTTCTTCTTCCCACTCCAAAAGAGCAGGATCTCCTTCAGGAAGTTGAGACTGTTCTTCCTCTAGTTGCTCCAGAACTTTTTGGCGAGTCAAGTCTTTAGCGTTTGGCGATACTCCTTGAACTCTGTCTCCATCCATGATTGGAATAAAGTCTGAAAGGATGATAATCAGTTGTTCTTCTTGTTCATTAGTCATGAGTGTTGTCCTCCTTGATGATGATTTGTTTTTAATTTGACCTTGGGTTTATTTGGGGTGTCCCGTTCGGTCATTTCGAGAAACCCTTCTCTTTTTTTGATTGTGCATCTGCTTTCAACTCCTGCTTGTAATCTTCGACAGCCTGCTTGCTCTGATCTTTAAACTTCTCCAGTTTTTGTTCAAAACTACGCTTCGTTTGTTTCTCCTGACTCAATCTTAATTGTTCCAATGCTTGATCCATCCGAACCATTAAACTTTTAGCTTCTTGTTGGACAATATCCAACTGTGCTTCTAAATCAGCAAGTGTTTCCTTCTCAGCAGACCATCCAGATAGATAGTTAAAAGAGTACTCTGACGTATCAATACCATAGTATGAAGAAACAACATAAGCGACACTTTCAGCCTGGAGTTCAGCAGTGCTTCTAGTTAGATTTTCTTTTTGAGGATTATCTGCATGATGCAACTCTGCATGAGCCATCTCATGTAAGAAAGTTTTAATAATTTGGGCCTTGTTCATCTCATTACTACGCAAAACAATTTGATTTTCTGGGACAGAATAATATCCGTGCTTATTATTTTCCATCTCTTCAAATCGAACTGATACATCATTTTCTTTCGCAATAGCCATCAGGGCACGGTAAAGATTTGCATAGTCCAAATCAGTCAGCTGTTCTTTAACTTCTGCAGCTTTTGGCATCTCCTTTCCTTCTGTCTGACTAACATCAAAAACTGGTACTAAACCAAAGAATGTAACTGTTTCTGGTTTCCCGTTTTTATCCAATATTGGTTGGTTATTCTCATCCTTTTTGATCTTCGTCATAGGTTTAAAAATACGTAAAGCCTTCTCGCCCTTTTTTACATGACGGCCAAAGTTTTCTTTCCACTGTTTGAAAGAAGCTACTTGCCTTGCTTCAGGATTTTGTGCAAGAATTAAGCGTAAGTTGCGATTAGAATAATTATTTAGTTGACTCATTTTCGTTAGATAGTCTTTGTACTTATCTGAGTCCAGGAAGTCCTTAATTCCTTCTTTAAGATGACGGCTTAATCCTGCCATATCTTTATTTTGAATAAAATCTGCGACTGCAAGACTGCTAGTTGCTAAAACAACTTCTTCCGCTTTTAGCTCCTCGTCGGCATCTATTATTTCTTTCCGATTATTCTTAGTTTCATCTAATTCAGATTGAACCTTTTCTAAAGCTTTTTTATCTAATTTACTAGCATATTCTATATATTCTTCTGAGAATCTTTCATCCATCATCTCAGAAAGCGGGTATAGTTCAGATCCTATATCGTATCTTATACCGAATGTATAACTTTCTCCTTTTTCATTTTCAATATCAAAACTGGTTTTATAATATCCATTTCCTTCAGGTCTTAAACGCTCATTTTCAAAATATAGAGTTTCTATAAATTCTTCGTATGGTATTAGTTCATCTTCTTCAAACCTATCTCGAATAGCCTTGTTTTCACTCCAATTAAATCGAATGTATAGTCCTATATCTGTATTTTGAGTCAAATCTGCGACTGCAAGACTACCAGCTGCTAAAACCACTTCTTCCGCTTGTAGACTCTCCTCGACCTCTGGTTTAGAACCTGGTTTCGATCTAAAATCATACGGATTCGTTCCCTGAAGCAACTCCTCATCATCAGAAACACCGTCAGCATCCGCATCACGTTTCAACTCCTGCTTGTTGTGGACTTGTTCTTCTAGTTTGATTTCTTCCTCTTGTGTTTTTTCAAACTCATCTCGAATGTTTTCGATGGTTTGTTCAACTTTTTCTGATAAATCTTTAATCTCTTTTTGCCATTTTTCTACAAGAGCTACTTGTTCCATAGGTGAGTCCTTGACACCCAACTTCTCAAACCAAGCAGATAGATTTTCAACCTCAACACTATCCATTCCATCAAAAGAAATAAATCCTAGACGACTATCATGACTACTATCTGAAAAACCAATCGGACTATTTTCTAACATTCCGTAAGGTACTTGAGATAAAAGTTGTTCTGCGTAAGGAGTATCTTCCAAAGCGTAACTAAACTGAGAAATATCTAACTCACTCGCCAATCTCTCCAGATGATACTGAGTGAATATTGCCCCATCTATCTTCATCAACTCTGGATGCTCTCGCATTTCTCGTGTTCCAAGTCTTTCTTTATGAGCGATTGGGTTAATCTCCTCACCAATATTGTAACGAATACTATCCTGGATCAGTTCACCATCAGGAGCGTAGATACTAAACTGGACCTTTGTTGGAGAGATGTAGCCTTCTGGGTGACCACCAGTCACTTGTTTTAGCCCTTCCTGATGTAACTGATAAAAGCTCTGGTTGGCCTTATATAGCTCCCTAGCGAAATCTTGATAAGATATCAGCTCGGTTTCTTTAAATGGCAATTTAGGCCCATCTGGTCGCTCCTCAGCCCATTGAAGACGTACATGGTAGTTCTCCTTATAGATGTGATCTTGTTGCCATTCTTTATAAAAATCTGAATTTGTATCTAGGAGATGATCTGCACCAGCTGCAGCAACAATCTGATCAAATTTATCATTGTGCTGTTTTGCATAGTCAAGATACTGATTCCAGGCTTGATGAAATTCTTCTGGGGTTTTTGAGATATCACCTGGCACACCTAAATTATAGACAGTATCTAGGACTTGAGTAAACGTAGCCGAATCAAGTAGTAGGCCATTCAGTGTGTTCTCAGGAGTAGATTGTTCAATTTCTTTAGAAACTTCTTCATACTGCTTATTTCTCAAGACGGATAGCATTTCCTCGCCACCATCTTTAACATATTCATCATTAATCGATAGCTGTTCAATCTGGCCATCTCTTTCTCTATAGACACCGAGAATTGTGCCAGTATCTATATCTTCCAGTTGTTTACTTAAATCCCCCTTCACTCTCATTAAAGATGCAGGGACATGAGTAAATTCCTTTTCTTTGAATAACAATAACAAATCAGTATCTTCAGGTCTAATTGCTTTTGAAAGATCCAGATTATTAAATTTCTTTACAGATGAAAGATCGTTAAACACAAAGGAGTCTGACTCTATCACCTCAGGTAATAAGTTCAAAACTTTTAGTTTATCCGACATTCCATTCGTAAATTTTAAATCTTTGAAATGCCCTTTTCCAGCTGCAATATCTTCAACGAATGACTCAGACAAATGTTCTACCCACTCATTATATACAGGTGTTACTCCAGTTAAGTGCATCCAATTTTTCTTGTCAAATTTAACATTTAGAATTTGGAATTGCTTTTCTTCCGGATTCTTATAAACATAATGGATACTTGTCCCTGACATTTCTTTTAGATACCATTGAGCCGAGTCCCTCATTGCATTTGCGTATAAATTTAACGCTCGCATGTTTTTTCTGAAGGTTTTATTTGACATTCGATCCTCATCGATGGTAAAATGAAGATGAACATTGGCAGGAAAATCAGGTTGAGAATTTTTCTCAACGGGCTGCGGTGCTGTCCCTGGAGTTTCTACTCCTAAAGAACTGGAATTGCGATTCAATAGTTCGCCCCCAGTGTTAGTCTCTTGATAATTATCAAGGGACTTTTCTTTTTCTTCTACAGCTGGACTTGCTTCAGAGGGGCCAGTTGACTGAACAGAAAAAGAAATATTATTCCAATTTTCTTTCAACCACGTTGCATCTTCTGGAGAAAGGTGGCTGGTGTCAGGAAAGTGACTTGATGGTTGAATTTCCTCAGCCTTCTCCAGTTGTTTTTCCCGCTTCAGAATCTCATTCCAGTCTGTCTTTTCCTGACCTTCACGTTGTGGTGGTCTTGCATCGACAACTGGGATTTTTTTCTCCCGTAGTTTAGTAATAAAGTCTGTACCTGCTTTATCACGATCAACTGCCAGCGTGATAAGATCATCGTATTTGTGATCTTGGAAAAGTGTAGAAGTTTCCGCTGCAACAGATAAGAATCTTGAGGTACGTGCTAGCTCACTAGACTTGGTATAATCCCTTTCATCCATAGGAATATCCCCTCGCTCCTGTAATATTTCAAGAACATAGTGGGATAATACTCCCTCTTTCAATCCTTCCATCGCAACCAGTCGAACATCGTTTAATTCGCCCTTATGAAGCTCATAATAGCTCATAAGGTCAATGGGTGCCTCCATTACAATTAAACGTTTAGGAGACCCTATAGACACGTTTAATCCGCTGATAGCTTCTGATTGATACATGATTTGTTTCAAGTATCCTTTGCCAGGATGACGTTCTTGATCAGGAACAAGTCCCTGGAGGCTCGCACCTACCAGTTGCTGATTTCTATCCAAGTATTTAAAAACCAAGACATCTTCTATAACACCATCTTTATCCTTACGTTTAGCTTGGGCTAATATTCCCTTCTCCAGGAAGAAGTCGATTGTATCATCAGAGAGACCTCTAATCTCCTTGAGATAGGATCTCGCCTCCACAAATGGTTGTTCGTAAGGTGCTAGTGTATAGTTGAAAGGTTTACGTTCTTCCTCTACTGGTTTTGCTTCAGGAAAGGAACCTGTCTCTAAGAATACCATGGCTTCCTTATAGCTGACATTTTGCATTTGTTGCACGAGATTGATAGTATCACCAAAGAGGTTTTGAGAATACCAATGCCAGGTATTCTTGACCGTATCGATCTTAAATGAGTCATGCTCAGCCCAATAATACTCTCGATGCGACTTTCGCTTCATCTCCATTCCAAGGCTACGAGCTACTTCTAAAATATCCAGCGATTTTGCCTGTGCTTTTGTTAAAACCATCCTGTTTCCTCCTCGACCAATTCCTTGAATAAAAGATAACCCTCAGGAGTTGTATCTAGTTCACTAACAACTAATGGATCTTCCTGATTCGTTGTCACAAAAAGATGAGGAGCTAATTGATAAAAAGTCTCCTCATCTGCCTGTTTAAGTAGCTGCCAAATAGCATAACGTTCTGTGGCTAAATTCTCTAGCTTTAATGCTAGAACCTGCGAGATACTCTCCAGGTATCCTAATTGTGTTTTAGGTGTTTCCATCCTACTGTCCTTTCTGTATGTTAGGCCACGAATAATTCTTTTAGCTGCGGTGTCAAATCGTTGGCATATAAAAGCAAGCCATCGATGTCTGTTCCTTTTCGAGTGTATTCGTACCAGTTTTCTTTGTCTTCAGGAGAACTTGCAATCTCAGCCTTTCTAGGATGATCATAGACACTTGCTTTTTTATCTCTGAAGACATTTTGTTTAGAAATAAAGACCAATCCTTCTTCTACTCCAATTCTTGCAACTTCATCTGGAGTTAGAAGTGGACGACCTTGAATTTGTTTATTTTCACTTGAGGATCCGTTCCGATAACTATGCGATTTTGAAGTGGATCGAGTGCGTATAGTCTGCTTACCTGACCTTGTGGAATAGTATTCCATCGTATCCTTGTCATTTGTTCCTAAAAATAGGTGAGTAGCACAGTTATTAAAGATTGTCTTCCAATCGCTTTTATATAGTGATTCTAGCTGATTGACAGCTTGAATGATAATCTTAATAGACATCTCACGGCTACGAATAGAAGATAGAACCTGGGCGAAGTTTGGTATACGGCCAATTTGCGCAAACTCGTCGAAGATAAACTGAATGTGGCGAAGATTTTTTCTACTGTAGCCAGGTACTTTACCTTGCAGGATATCATCAGCCTTATGTGTGAGAACCTCAAAACCAATCGCAAACAAGATTGAGGAAAGAAAATTAAAGGCGTTATTGGTTTCAGGAATAGCAATAAAAACAGCTGTCTTTTTCGTATTCCAGGTATCCATTTCCATGGTATCTTCACTGATCAAGTTTCGTACATCTTCATGATCAAAGATAGAATAGCGAGAAGACAAAATCGCTACCACACTGTTTCTTGTCTCACCTGTGAAGTTTTGGAATAATTTCCACTGTTTATAAGCATAGTTGTTAGGTTGATGTTCGTTCAGTTCTTCAAACATCTGCTCGACAGGACTTGGTACATCTGGGTCCTCTCGAGATATACTTCTTAATAGATCCGCAACGTGACCCAGGTTTGGCATATATAACTGGACTCCAGTTTCAGGATCCTTAGAGTCAAAATAGAGATAACCAATCAATGCCCGTTGAAGCATCAACTCTGCTTTAACCCAGAAGTCTTCTCCAGTATGCTCACTATTCTTCGTTCCCTCAGTAATTGCTTCAGAGATACGATCAATATCTAGCTCAGACTTCATGTAATGAAAAGGATTAAACCGATCTGAATTCTTGAGTCGAATCAAATCAAAGATTTTAACAGCATAGCCAGCTTTCTCAAGCATCTTCCCAACTTCGTGAACCAGGTTTCCTTTAGGATCCGTCACCACAAAGTTTGAGTTCATCTGCATTAAATTTGGCAATACAAAAGTAAAGGTTTTACCGTCTCCTGGAAGACCAATGACAATCACATTTTTGTTGAGTTGCACATTGTAAGCTAAGCGAAAGTTAAATAGCCCCATTTTGACTTGTTTTGAAAAAATCATATTCTTCTCAAAATCAACGTCTTCAAAACGTCTCATTTCCTTCAAAGTCGCAAAACGAGCACTACCTTGTTCTTCTCCCTGACGATATAAATTCTTATCCATAGAAGCATAGACAAGCATTGGAAGGCCGAATCCGATCAACCCTGCATATAAGGAACCTGAATCAAAGAAAACACCAAAGGAGAAGCGTTCCCAGTGTTCTAGCAACCAACGAAATCGCAACGTTCCCATGAAAGGTACTGCTGCAGTCGATAGTTGGTAGTAATGGTAAAAGGACTGAAAAATAACAAATGAAAATAACCCCACCACCAGGTAGGGCCATATAGGTTTTCTAATCATCGTGTCTTCTCCTTCCCAATCTCCTTCGTAACAACTGGCATCATTCCTTTATAGACCTTATTTGTCTTATAGTAATTGATTTTATCTTCAGGAGTCATTTCATGTGGTTTCTTCAGTACCTTTTTCGCAAACTCCTCTAATTTTTGGGGGCTTTTTGTGATGTCTGCTAACATCTCTTTGAGAGCTTTTTCTACCAAGGTACGATTTTTTGTTTCAAAGAAGAGATAGGTTGCACCATCTTTTTGATGATAAGTAAAACCTACCTTATACTCCTCCAGGTAATGCTTCAACTTAGCCAAGTGAACTTCACTATTTAATAACTTCTCAACATCTTTTTTTGATTTTGTGGCCATAAAGTCATTAAAACGGGTCTCCCCTTCAAAAGTTTGATTTGCCACCTTATGTTGTTTCTTGTCATAGTGGGCTTTTGCGAGGGCATACAGAGCTTGTATCGTCATCTCCAGGGTAACTTTCCCTTTTAACGCCAGAGAATGACTGACTTTTTCCTGATCCATGTAAGACCTCCTTTATTTTGGATAATTGGATAGTTCTGGCTTAGCAATAACCTGGAATCCGTAAGGTGTTGAAGGTTCTTCCTTCACAGTAACTACCAAGCGTTTCTGACTTCTGCTCTCACCGTCTTTCACGGCCACTACATAGGTTAGCTGATAAGTCGCTTCATCAACCATCAAACTAGATTCCAAAATCACAGACTGCAGTTGGCCTGGTTGTCTGTCTAGCCTTAACTGAGGATCTACAAAATCATCCATTTTCCCTTTATCAGAGTAATAAGCTGGTAAAAAGTAACGTGAAAAGGCATCTAGTTCCCCTGTTTTTGTCTGAATGGTTTTTAAATCAGAAAGTTCCTTGGATACAGCTGAAAGCTGCGTTTCTTGATGGTAAACTAGCGTAAGTGATAAGCCAGCAAGTGTCAGACTTCCTACTAGACTAAACACCATCAAAACTCTTCCCAGATACACCAAAAAAGAAGGTTTGGAGGAGTTTTTTGTTTTGAGTGTTTCCTGCTTCAAGGAAGGAACTTCCTCTTTTTCTTCAAGAGTTTGCGGTGGACGTGTTGTTTTAGTCTGGCGCTTAAAGAGAGATTTTTTCGCTTCTTTTGCGGAAGCCTCCTGGTGATTAACCGTACCAGGCTTCAGGAAGAGGCTATCTGCGATCCCCTCAAACGGCAAATAAATATCTTCTTGGTAGATTACTACATTCTTTTTATCCAGTTCTTCTACTAATAAAACAGCCTCTGCCTCCTGGTGTTTAACCTTAGCATTTTCTCGCTCCAGGGCTTGATACACAAGGTCCCGATTCTTATACGTTGTGGTTGTGTTTTGTGTCAGATTGGTCAGACGGTACATGTTTTTCAACCCCTTTCAATTTTCCTTCAGCAAGAGCTGTTTCAATATCAGCCCAAGTTAAATTATGTTTGGCCAAGTATGTTGATAGTTCCTCATGTTTGGCCAGAATGATTTGAGTTTCTAGCTGCTGCACTTTCTCTTCTTCCTTCTTGGCTTTGGTCATATAGTCAGCTAAGCGGTCTTCCGCTTTCTGTTTTTGTTTTTCCAAAGTTTCTAATTTTGTCATTGTTCCTTTTTCCCTTCTGTACTTTGTGTTTGATTAGTGATTGGTTTGTTTAACGATGGAATACTCGCCTTTTCGCTGGCGTTCAAGCTGTCCACAATCAAAATGGGGTCAATATGATTTACCAGGTATTTCCCATCTTGCTTGCTGAAGCGAATCCGTATGGTTCTTGAAGATCCTACGTTTGTTTGGGCGTTAGTATAATCATACTTCTTCTGTAACTGTGTCTGAGTGTATCTCACTTGAGCTAGGACAACATTATTTTCTTGATCGATGTAGATGGTAGAAGACTTCATCTGTGTATCCACTACATAGCCCTTATAGGTTTGTACCGTTGGTTCTTCTTCAGAGTTCACTTCCTGATTGTAAGCAGCTTCTGTCATATAGGGCAAATAGCGATTTCTATTTTCTCCAAGATCTTGCTTATTGAAGTAGGCTGTCAAAAATTCCTTTACATATTCTTGCGTTAGTTCGCTCCCCTCTGCTTTGGTTTCTTGTTGCGTAGTTTCAGCTTCCTGTTTAGCTTTCTTTTGCGATGAGGTTGCTGCTCCAATCCAGAATACGAATCCTAGAACTAGCACAACTCCTATAAGGATTCCTCCTATTTTCAGGAGTTTCAATTTCTCCATATCTATCATTTTCATGATTTACCTTCTTTCTTTTTTAATTCGGTGTTGCAAACGAATAGTAGTAAGCTGGATATAGGACAGAAAAATGTACCTTATCCTGTACTCCTTGGATATTACATTCTGAAACGAGGAATGAACCGTCTGGATTCACAGCTTCCACAATCGCAACATGGCCGTATACATCTGGTGTCCCACCAAATCCACCTACTACTGATACAACAGCTCCTTTTGTTGGAGTTGTACTATACCGCCATCCTTTTGCAACTAGGCTTGCCACCCAATCCTGACCATTACCAAGGTAACCATAAGCTCCTGATAAGTCTGTAATCGTTCCTAGTTCAACTAAACGATTATAGGCATACCAAGTACATTGTCCCACTTCATAACCGCTTCCTTGTTGTGTAGTCATAGAAGCTTGTGTAGGAGGGTGCTCCACTTTTGACTGATACTCGGCAGGGAAATTCCAGGAAGATGCTAACGCTCCACCTCCTCGAACTTGTTGAGTAAGAAAAGCGTGGATCTGCTTAGCATTATTCTGGCGCTCTAAGACCTTATCTCCAGAGTTTCCTTCCCAATTAACCAGGAAACGCTCTGTAAGCGTCTCTACATCCTCTGTACTAGTTAGAATTGAAGTTAGTCCTGTGATATAGTAAGGAGTATCCCCCTCCAACATAAAATCCAGTTGCAGTTCCAAATCATACCACTTCTTATTCTTAGATTTTGCATAGTTTAATAATAGAGTATGTCTCGTGGAGCCATCCGCTGTATCTGTCCACTGTCCCAATCCTAAACCTCGTCGAAGAATATTTGGGTATCTTCCGTTATAAATCGCTGGTCCTCCTATAGCTAACCAGGACTCATCATCCCATGAAGAAGAATCAGCCCCTACTGGTGGGCTAAGATAGTCTCCTTCAGCACGTTTAGGATTGATATTACTTTCAGTTGCAAAGTTCCCAAGCATGGCTGCCAAACCATTATCTGTCAGCCCTGGTACCTTTTGCTTCAAGTAGTCTTTTATCGCTCGTGATTTTTGTCCTAAATCACCATCAAGTGTAGTAATGACTGAGGTTGTCTGATTGTACGTGACAGATTGAAAGTAAAAGCCTGGATTGACTGATGTCCACTTTTCTTTCTTATCTTTTGTCTCTTTTTCCTCCAATTTTTGATATTGAATGACCTGGTAACCATTTGACGTTACCTTACCAACTTCATCTCCAGCTTTGACCTGATCACCGTCAGAAACACGGATATTTCCTACCTCTTCATAAGTAAAGATAGCTTTATCAGTTTTTATTGATACAGTAGTATCATCTGTCACACTGATTTTACCATCAATAGGTGCTCTTATAACTTGCCCTGTGGAAGCTTTTAGTTGTGTTTTTTCATAAATTTCACTCTTAGAGGTATAACCAAATCGCTTCAGGATAACTAAAGGGGCTTGATAAGAAGGATCATCCTCCTGGTAAAAAGGATTAGCTAGTTCTTGATAAGAAGGATAGCGACCAACTTCTTTAGTCAACTCCTCTAATTCTTTATACTCTTCTAGTTCACTGTCACTCAATTTGGCCCATTTTAATTTCGAAGACGAACCATATAAATCAGCCATCTTCTTCAAATTATGTGGATCATCATTCAAATGATTCCAAAGGTCATTCAAGGCATCAGAATAGTGATTAAAACCTAATGTACCAGCCCATTCACCACCTGTTCCGTCTTTCCAGGAACTCTCTGGTTTCCACTCACTACCGTAGCGAAAGTTCATGAAAAAGAGCATATCATCGATGTTGGTCCAATAGTCAACCTTATCATTTGACTTCTCTCTATCACGTTTACTGATCTGAAGCCAGGATTTGTTCAAGTCAAATTCATTTTGTTGGACTGGACCACTTCCTCCAAAAACAGACATAAATATCCCAAATACTGCAAAGATGAGGAACATTAAGAAATAGGACTTGACTGCCAACGGATTGGTTAGGAGGAAGCGCAGGGGCTTTGTCGCAAACTTTAAGACTTTTCCTGTACGTTTTGATGCCTTCCCAAACTTTGAACGTCCCAGTCGCTTTTTGGCATGTTTCATTTTTTTGCTGAGTTTTCCTTCCCAGGAGAACTCTTTTGGTGTTCGAGTATATCCTCGCCCTCTGATAAAATTATAGCTTTTATTAAGCTGACCATAACTATGCTTAATAGTATACTTAGATAGCTTTCCTGCAACTTTTGCAGCTCGTTTAGAGGCATTTACCTGGTACTTGAACTGACGAATATTTTGTCTAGCTTGAACCCAATCTCCAAGAATATCATTATCTCTGATTGTCTTCTCAACATCATGCCTCAGCTTCATTTTGGCACTTTGTTTTGTTCGTCTCTTTATACGATTGGGAATATAACTATCATCTGCCTTTTTAGCTCGTTTATAGAGCGTTGTTGCAATTTGTTTTTCCAACTTTGCTCGATCACGTTGTTGCTTAAAGAAAAGGCCTCTAGCTGTTGCTTGAGGTCTTTTATGTAGTTTATAATTTTTGTTCGCTAAGCGATAATTCTTCTTAGCTTCTTTAAATGCAACTTTTGAGTCTAAACGTGCTTCTTTAGGAGCTTTTTTATTATTGAGGGATGATCCTTCTTTGATTCTCCTCTTATGCTCCTGTTTTAATTGTTTTGGATCACTTTCAAACAAAAGAAATCACCTCTCTTTCTATTTTTTAACTATCTGTCGCAACCAATTGATACAGCTTGGTATCTTTAGGGATAGGATTTTCAAATGGAACAATGGTATCTCCAGCGACAATCAAACCAGTACCCTTTGCTTTTGGCCGCAAGACAAATCGCTCTAGCGAAGGCGTAAGAGGGATAACCTGCTCCAGGGCTTCCAGGTCTGTCCGTTTCAACTTCAGGAGGGCTAGAAACTCACAGTTTGCGACTAGCTTTCTACCTTCCTCTGTAGATAAAACAGTCTCTGGGTTCTGGGTAATCCCTGTTGGAATAGCCCCATACTTACGAATACGTGAGTATAGCTCTGTAAAGAAGGTTGCTTGCAGTTTATTTTTGAAGTATAGCTGCAACTCATCAAAGTACAACCATGTAATAGCTTTTCCTTGATTATTGACTACCTGGTTCCAGATGAAGTCCTGAATCACCAGGAGGGCAAATGGCTTCAATTTACCACTCAACTGCTTGAGATTGAAGATAATAAAGCGACTATTCATATTGACATTTGTAGGATGAGCAAAGATATCGTTTGAACCGATAGTATAAGGTTCTGCCTTCAGCGCCAGATCCTTGGCCACATCTTCTGGTTGACGTTCCAAAACTGCTTGCCAATCCTTAAAGGTTGGTTTTTCAAATTCCTCATAGGTCTTTCTCGTTACACGGTCAATCATCGCAAATTCATCGTCTGATACTTCAGAGAATATATTCTCAAACAAGGTTGATAAGAGGTTTGATTTTTGACCAATCGGGTCACTATCTTCTGCCTGCAGTTTATCCTTATCAGGGAGATCCAACAAATTAAAGTGATGTTGCGACCCAGGAGCGATTGTGATAATTTCTGCGCCCAATTCTCGGCCAATACCAGTGTACTCATCTTCAGGATCGACGATAATAATATTATCTTCAGGGTAACGTAGAGTCGTAGGAATAATCTCTCCTCCTTTAGCAAGAACAGATTTTCCTGATCCTGAAGTTCCAAAGATACAACCTGAACCTGTATTCAAGTCTTTCTTACGGTCAACTGTGATAGCGTTCTTAGATAGCTGATTCTGGCCATAATAAATTGCACGTGGGCTGTTAGATCGAAGATCTACGTTGGTAAATGGGACTTGTGTGGCCAAGTTACTGGTAGTCATATCTCTCATAAAACGGCGTTTCACATTAATAAATGGAATCCCAATCGGTAGAATCGTATTCAAGGATTCTTCCTGGTACAAATAACACTTAGCCAATTCTACCGTGTTCTTACGGACAGAGCGTTGAACCTGCTCTGTGTAGATGTTCAACTCTTCTAGACTGTCAGCCATGAAGAAAATCGTCATGACTCCTGAGAACATTTTTTGGTCATTATCTTGGAGTTCCACAGTCCATTTCTCTGTTTCACGAGATGTCTCCACAGCCTTCCCACCAACGGCCAAGTCACTTCCATAGCCTTCTTTGGCTGCAGCCTTCTGACTTTTGATCATTTCCCTGCGTACACTTGACTTAACTGTCTTGATTTTCTTCAAGGCATCTGCAGTATCATAGGGCTTCGCATGTAGGCTGATAGCAAGTTCAATTCCTGTATCCAGGATATTCTTAATCAGTTTGTCATTCAAGAAGGTAGGATATTGTTTAACATACATCACCCTTGCGAAACAATCATCAATTTTCATATGATCTTTTTCAAACTTCAGATAGTTTGGAGCTACAAAGTCCCTGGTTGATAAGCCAGAAATAGCGATGTCTTCATAGTTAAAATCAATAAAACCTTCTCGTCTCAAGAGTTTTCGGAAGATAAGAAGACGATCTAATCCCTCTAATTCCTTAAAGGAGATTCCTAAGCCACTATACTGACTTTCAATAACGCTAGCTGTATCATCGAGGATTCTTCTAGCTTGATGATCCTGATCTGTTTGGGTTGTGATTGTTAGATATTTTTCTACCTTAAAGGTATTTTGTTCCTGTGAAAAACGATCCTTGATCATCGCATTGTATTCTTTACGATAATCATCATATCCGTCTCCAACCAAATCATAGCGAATAGAAGATAAGCTATTGCTTTCTACTCGACGATTCAGGATCAATAGCTGCATATCATTGTCAATATCCAGCGAATTAAAAATATCAGCGCTTGTTTCAATGATATCAATTCGCTCATCATCTGTTGCAGTAATATAGCTTGTATCACCTAGGCGATAGGTCTTTGAGAATTGATCATTTGTAATTTTCATGAGCCCATCAGGCATCAACCATTGATAATTAAGGCTGTTCTGTGTAGAGGCCGTCATGGTACGTCTTAGACGTTTGGCCCGTTCCCGTTCTTCCTTAGAGAGTTTCGGGGTTTTCTTTCGGCCGAATAAATTCATTTCTTGTATATTCCTTTCTGTCATAATCTGTCTGATAAGAGCGTTCCTGCTTAGTCAAAAGGAAACGAACCTCATCTTTAATTTTTTCATCAATATAGCACCCGAAAATAACAAAAGGCGCTAATAATAAAATATCAACGCCATAAAGGATTATATCGGGTGCCTTCAGCCAATAGAGGATAGTAGTGACAACTACTGTCAATGCGATACCAAATAGTAGCACTAACTGCCTCAGTGTCATATACCCTAAAACTGGCCTTTCGTAGCTATCTAAAGCCTTTAAAAATTCACTGCCTAAACGTGTCATTCTATTCCTTCCTTTCCATTATCCGGGCCATAAAAGGTATCTACAATCCCTGCAGAACGTACAGCCGATTCCAATGCTGATCTCGCTAGCTCAGAAGCTGCAATCGTTCTCACTTTCACTTCCCATAGTTCTTCCTCCTTCTTTTTAATTAATTCATCCGCCCACTCATTATCTTTAATCAGCTCATCTCGTCGTTGCTTCAATTGTTCTAAATCCATTTGATTATCCTTTCATCAAAAAAACAGCTCTGTTTTTAGAACTGTTTCTTTATCTGTTATTTTTATTTATTGAAAAGTCTTTGCCAGAATGAACGTCCTTCTAAAGACTCTATCTTCTCTTCTGCTGCATTTTTCAGTTTACGTAAATGTTGTGATTCATTGGTTAGACGTTGATTTTCAGAGAAAATTTCTCCTTTTTCCTGCTTCAGTCTTTGTTTATCTGATTCTAGTTTTTGATTTTCCTTTTCTAACTTCTTGTAATACTCCTCCTCTTCGTGATAGTTTCTCAAGATTGTTTCGGCTTGCTCAATTTCTTTTCTCAGCTGGTTGACTTTCTCAGTTTTTTGAACGAAGTTCTCTTCCAACTTCTTAATTTTTTCCTGCAATTTCTGACACTGTTCCTCATAAGTTTTCAAAGTTTGGTACTTCCTTTCATTATCATCTAAAAAGACAAATGCTTCTAAATGGTATTTATCAAAACTCCCATACAGTTTATAGTTTCTTTCCTGATAAACTTCCCTCACTCTATCAGCAACACTTTTAACCTGTTCTGGTGAAGTAAATTCTTCAGGTACATAAATCTTAGTAGACTTAGGGAAATGAGCCTTGGCTTCAAACAAGGGAATGCCTTCTTTAGCTAATTTTATCCGTTTAACAGGTTCTGGTCTACTCGTTTTATAAAATTCAATACCCAGTTGACCATTTAAACGGTAGTATTCAGAATAAGGATTGGTCTCATCGATATCAATCAAGAGCTTTAGAATAACAAAATCTTCATCTTCAAACACTATCCGTTGCATCAGAGAAATAGCTTTAGGAAAAATATAAGCCGTATGATCGTCATATTCAATCTGAAATTTCTCAATAGTCTTAAAAGCCTCGATAAAAGCATTCAGCTCAGAGGAATATTCAAAGCTACTTTCTAACCCCTTTAACGGGCTCTCTTCACCTGGATAGTAACTAAAGTATGGTTGCCCTACATAGCGACCATCTTTTTTCTGGCTACTTCTTGGATTAACCTTGAGACCCGTTTCCAAATCAAAAAGAGTCGCTTGTTCTTTTGGTGTCGTGATAATTTGTGCTCGCCCCTTTAGAGCGAGTGCTTGGAAAGCATTCACAATCTCTTCTTCTCCGGATTCTTTCCGCCATACTGCATAAAACTTTGAAACAGCCATACCATCTCTCCTTCAGCATTCTCTCTTCATTATACCATATCCTAGTTCACCTGCAGGATATTCTTGGCCATTCGTTGGCTGCCAAATAGCATGACAATGTAAATAATTCCTTTTGCGATGGCAACCAAGGCACTTGTCCAAGCTCCAGTTTTCTCAACTGTCAGGAGATCATTAGTGACAATGGCTGGATAAAGCATGATCACAACCACTAAAATCAATCCCTGAAGGACAGCAGCAGCATAGAGCTTAAAGAAACCGAGGCAGATCGGGCGTAAGCTATCCACCATGTAACAAGCGACAATAATTTTAGCAATTCCCTTATACGTATAGAGCGTAAAGGAACGCAACAAAATCAATAACTTAGTCGAGATTTGACCGATAAAGTCAACGACATTATAAACAAACTGTAGCATTGACTTAGCGGCCCAGTTTAAATTGCTCCAACTTAGCTCAACATCATTTTTTATCTCTTTAATTCCCAAGCTAGCAATAGATTTGATAATGACATTAAACAACCAAGACAAGGCATCAAAAATCGCATCCACATAGAGGATAAAGAAGAGGGCAATGGCATACTTGAGGATTTCTTCAATCCAAAGCTGAAAAGACAACTCCCCACCGTTGCTTTTAAGATGCTGGTGCCAGTTCATGAGGTTGATCCCCATAAAAAGGAGAAGAAGCAAAATGGCAACCTTCTCCATCGAACCCGAAACAGTTTCCATCAACTCATAAGCAGTCGCATTATAGTCTTTCAGACTCATAGTTAGTTGATCAAGTGTGGATTGGTTCATAAAACCACCTCCTTTTCTTCATTCTACCCAAGTGACTGAAGACCTGTTGCCAAAGCGGTAAAGAGTGCTTTTAGGACGGCACCTAGAAGTGCACCTAGGATCAAACTTTGGATCCCTTTATCCTTCTTGTCATCTAATTCACGTTTGATTCCTACTGCTAAGTCCCAGGCTCCCCAGGCGGCCCATCCAATACCGATAATCCCACCGATATTCCCAATTTTGTTAATAAAATCTACAACTGCATCCATTCTTTTTTCTCACTTTCTTTTTATAAAAAAGGTACTAAGAAAGATTCCTAGTACCTACTTTGTTTATTTAATACTATATTTCATCCTCTGGACGAAAGGTTAGAGAGAGGGCTGTAATCACAGCCAAGACAACGATGATGGTCGTTTCCCACCAGTAATAGATTGGAACACCGTGAGGGAAAACAAAATCTATCATCAGGTTATTAAACCATTCTGGAGCAGGAATATTCTGCCTAGTTAGGAAAACATATCCCTGTAATCCAAAACCTATAGCGAAGAAAGAGACAATCTTAAACACAAACCAACCAATTGCTGTCGCAATCAAGCTCTTAATCAGATTAAAGATAAAGAGGAGAAACATGAGTGGAGTCGCAACCATCAAAACAGCAGCTCTCACAATCACACTCGGTAGGTTCTTTACTCCTGACCAGATGGCTTTCCCTAGCCAACGCAGGCCTTTTTTCCACTTCTTCTCTTCTTCAGGTTTGGTTACTTCTGATTTTGTTTTAGTTGGGGTATAGTATCTGTATCCACTTCTAGTCACATGTGCATCCATTTTCGTGTCCTTTCTCATCTCTCTTCCCCCTCTTTTTTATGGCTTCATTATACCATAGATGAGGGGGAATTTCTAGATGTTCTATTTTTTATACTTACGAAGACCTGCAAGACTCAATAATCCCAAAATCATTCCCACAACTGGAAGCATGCTTGCTGCTGATCCAGTGTTTGGCAAAATAGTTTCTTGTTTCTTGTTCCAAGCATAGTTATAAGAAACAGGTACTTGAATATCTACAGCTTTAGTTTGTGCTACATAAGACACAAGTTTACCAGTTTCGTCATAGACTTCGATAGGTGTTTCGCCAGCTTCAAGGATAGCTTTCTTCTGCGCTTCAAGGTCAGCTAAACGCTTAGCCTCTACTTGTTCGCTATACAAAGCAAAGAGTTTGTCATAGGCTTCTTGATCGATTTTTTTCTCTTGTAACAACTTGTCAAAAATAACTTGCGCTTCTTTCAAAGCAGTTTCTTTCTGTTTAAGAGTTGTTTCTTTTCCAGCAAGAACTTTCTTAGCTTTAGCCAAGTTTGGCTCTGCATTGAGCAAATTTTCAAGGTCAGCCTTGGCATTTTCAAGCGTCTTATTAGCTTGTGCTACTTTGTCTTTAGCAAGGTTAAGATTGTTTTCAGCAATCTGTACTAGTGCTTTAAGTTCAACCAATTTATCTTGTTCAGTTGCTAGGTTGTTTCTAGCGTTAGTAAGGTTAGTTTGCTTATCAGCAAGTTCTTGTTTCGCTTTTTCGAGGTTTTGTTGCTTGATTCTAACGTCAGCAGTTAAAGCATCTAGTGCCTTTTTAGCATTTTCTAGGCGCTTGTTCGCATTAGCGAGCGTGCCTTGTGCTTTTTCAAGATCTCTTTGAGCAGTCGGTGTTTGTAATGGTGTCGCTTTAAGTCTTGAAAATTCTTCCTTAACTTGCTTTTCTGCAGATAAAGCTGTATCGTATTCTGTTTGAGCTTTTCTGAGATCAGTTTGTGCATCAAGATTATTTTTCTGTGCTAATCCAAGAGATACAACTGCAGCTTTATAAGCCCTAGTTAGAGCCTCAGCTGAATTAGGGTTGCTAAATTCTGTCTTATCAAGTTTCGTTCCTGAAACTTTTGTATCTGCTACTGTCAACCAGTGAGAACTTGTGACTCCTTCACGTTTTGATAAAGAGAAGCCAAAGTAATCTTTATTCCCTGAAGACGTTTGCGATAGTCCAGCTATACTCTCAGCATGCTGCCATTCTAAGCCATTAAATAAAAACTTAACAATACTCTTATAGATAAAGCGTTTAGCATCATCCATAGTATGAATTTCATCACCACTATTGACACCGTACATATTCTCTAAATATTGAGAAGAATTGTTCTTTGATGAAGGAAGGCCATATTCTCGGGCTACGTCATTGATAACCTTTTTATCATGACCTGCACCAAACTTCCAATTATCAGAAACATAACCATCAGTTACCTTTTTAGCGACATCAAGCATCCCTTTTGAGACAACTGTTTTATTTGTGCCAAAACGTTGACGGACTTGATTCAACAAATCATTCGCAAAGAAAGCCAATTCCATTTGCTGTGCTTTGGTCAAATTATTTGGATCAACAGAAATTTGCTGATCTTTTTTATTGGACTTAAATTGATTAAGCTCTACATTTTCCTGATTGACTTGTTCAAGTTTGCGCTGTTGTGCTGCATTGTGTTTATCCCAAAGAGTCTCTTGCTCAAGAATACTATATGGATTATTCACATAAGATTTTAGTGCTTCCACATAGCTGTCTGAAATTTGCAAAGTATTTATCGCATTATACTTTTCTTTAGCGTCTGAAAATTCCGATTGGGCTTTATGGAGGGCTGATTGAGTTTGATTTGCTGTCTCTTTTGCTTTAGATAATGCATTCTTAGTAGTTGAAACAACAGAACTAGCCTTTGTAACTTTTTCTTGTGCCTCAGCCGTAGCGTGAGCTAGGTTTTTGTCAGCAATTTTTGCTTGGGCTAAATTCGCATTTTTACTTTCTACAGCCGCTGATGCCTCTTTCAATGCTTTTTCGGCATCTGCTTTTTCAGATATTACTTTTGCTTGACCTGTACCGTCAAGGATAGCTTGTGCTTTATCTACATTAGTCTGTGCATCTCTGACTTCCTTTTCAGCAGTCGTTACCTTGTCCTTAGACTTCTCAACCACTTTTTCTTGGTCTTTAGCTACTTGATTAGCTTTGTCAAAGTCGTTTTTAGCATTTTTTTCTTGCTTTTCAGCATTCGTCTTACCAGTTTCAGCATCGACAACTTCTTGCTTTTGCTTTTCAATATTTTCTGGTGTCGCTTTGTCCTTGACTGCTTGCGCCTTATCTACTTCAGACTGAGCATTATCCTTTTCGGATTGAGCCTCGTCTTTTTCAGACTGTTCACGGTCTTTCTTAGCTTGTGCTTTATCTACTGCTTGAGTAGAAGTATCAAGTTTATTTTTTGCATCTTTAACTTGTTCTTGAGTGACAATAATTCCACTAGCTTCACTCGTAAAAGATTGCAATTCTGTGGGAGCTGTTACTACAGGTATTTCATCTGCATGACCGATCGTACTTGCTAGACCAAAACCAATAACTGCTGTCCCTCCAACTGTTAATTGTACAGTTTTTTTCATTTTATTTTTCCTATCTACTTTAAAAAAAAGGTGGCAGTTCCTGTTACTATACCACCTTTTTTGCAGCTCACTAATCTATTTTATTCCACTTCTTTCTTACGCTTCACACCAACTAAACCTAGCATAGACAAAATACCAGTACCAACATAACCAAGCATACTAGAAGCTGTACCAGTATTCGGAAGTGAAGGTTTTTTCGGTTCTTGTGGTTTTGGAGGTTCAGGAGTATGAGTTGTGACTTTCGCTTCCATTTCTTGACCATTTAACACATTCACAAATGTATTTTCAACCTCACCACTTGCGATACGTTCTACTTCAACATAGAAATCAGCGTCAAACGTTCCTCGTACTCCAAGAGAGTTCAAGAACTCTTTGTCAATAGTATATGACCACTTACCATCTTTTTCATTCCATGTTACTTTAACAATCTTCTTGATAAAGTCAGAGTTTGTACTTTGGTCAAACTCAAATTGGAAAGCATAAACAGCACCTTTAGCAATCTTATCTCCTGCCTTAACCACTTTACCGTCAGACAAGACTACATCATAAGGTAACACAAGCTCTTTTTGTGCTGTATATTCTGTACCCTTGATGATACCCTTCCAATTACCAGTATAGCGGTCATGCTTCGTATCCAGCTTATCTACACCATCATATTGGTACAACATATGGTGTCTTTCTGGAACAGTTGCACCATCAAGAAGGTACTGAAGAAAATCACCTAGTTGGACTTCTTTGCCATCAAGGACTTTCTTGCCAGTTCTATCAAGTGCATGTTTTTCTGGGTGTTTTGGTTTAGGTGGCTCTGATGTACGAGTAGTAACTTTGGCAGCCATTTCTTGTTTATTAACAATATTGACAAAAGTATTCTCAATCTTATCACCAGTTTCAATACGCTCAACTTCAACATAGAAATCGGCATCAAATGTACCACGTACACCAAGAGAGTTCAAGAACTCTTTGTCAATAGTGTAAGCCCACTTACCGTCTTTTTCGTTCCAAGTTACTTTAACAATTTTCTTGATAAAGTCAGAGTTTGTACTTTGGTCAAATTCAAATTGGAAAGCATAAACAGCACCTTTAGCAATCTTATCGCCAGCTTTTACAACTTTACCATCCTTCAGGATAACATCGTATGGCAACGTTAGATCTTTTTCTGCTGTGTACTCTGTACCCTTAATGATACCTTTCCAATTACCTGTGTATCTGTCATGCTTCGTATCCAGCTTATCTACACCATCATACTGAGAAATAGTGTCATGTTTAGCTGGAACAGCCACACCATTCAAGAAATATTGAATCAACTGTCCAATTTGAACTTCCTGACCATCAAGAACTTTTTTACCATCTTTATCAAGCACATGTTTTTCAGGCTTGACATCTGGAACTTCAGCAGTTACCAAATTAGACTTATGATCAATTCCAAAATCGATCTGATGGAAATCATTTTGAACCTTTTGACCTTCTTTTACCAACAATTTAGCAAACAAATCAAAAGTCACATTTTTACCTTTAGAAACATAGTTCTTGTAATAAGCAGCATTGTCCTTCGGAACCCACATATAGAACTCACCTTTTGGTGACAATCCTGCTTCTTTCAAGATTTCATTGACAACATCTGTTCTTCCTTTTTCAGAAAGAACGTGATACATATCAAATAACTGTTTCACATCTTTTGCTTGATCATCGGTTACCTTGATTTTAGCATCATCAACAGTATAAGCGCCATCTTGCACATCGTCTACAATCGCAAAACGTTTTGCGATTGATTTAGGGGACGTAGTCAATTTTGAATAAGGAGCATAATCCGTTTTCAATGTAAACTTCACATTCTTATCAAATGTCTTAGCCCCATCAATGTTATTTCCATGTGTATCCTCAATAGATTTTTTAATATTTACAGATGGTTTGTACTTCAAGTTAGCATAGTGAACATGAACCGTACGACTTTTTACTTTACCTGGCTCAGGAAGATATTCAGGATCAGGAATTGTATCCTTTTCATGCTGCTCCAATTCTGGCGGATGAATTTCATCTACCGTCTCCACGATATTATTATTCCCCCAAAGTTGGAATGTATATGTTGCTTCATACAATTCCCTATCCGAGTAAAGTGGTAGACCTTCCGCTTTTCGTTGCGCATCATAATACTTACGATATGCTTCAAATTTTTCCTGTGAATAAGGTTTAAATTCTTTTTTACCAGCATAATAACTCAAATGTCCTTTTGAACCATATCCAATAGATACAATCGTTCCAACAGGCGTATCATAAAAATCGTTTACATCTGTATAGATTGGGTCACCAGCTTTATATTTATCTAAACCTGTACTGTCGTCTGATTGATACGTACCTGACGTTTTCACACCTTGCCAACCAGTTTTATTCCCAAACGCTGGAATAGGTGCCTCTTGAACCAATGAATCACTAGGTGTTTTTACAATACCTGTCGAACCATCTTCATAGGTATGACGAACAGCCTGAAGATAATCAATATCTGAATACACATCGGCACGTCCAATGTTTAATGGCTTACCAGTTACCTCATCAAAAAACTCATAATCGAAATCAGGATTCAAATAATTAAATGGGCTAAATCCAAATGGTGAAACACCTTTATTTTTCAACCACCAAACCCACAAACGACTGTAAACCTGAGAATTACCTTCTTTTTCAAATTCCTTGGTAGGTGTTGATTTTGAAGTGAATTTTACAGAAATTGTTTTTCCAGATGCAGTCTTACCAATTTTATGCAGTGTAAACGAATCGCCTTCCTTAATATTTTTTAGAATTGTACCACCTATCGACGTGGCATTTTGTCGAGCGATTTCCTCTTTGTCAAGCATATCTGGACGGCCTAGTTCAATCGTAGTCTCAGAAGTAGCCCCTAAAGTCCCTTTAACCAACTCCAAATCTTTTACTCCTGAAAATACTGCGGTCATTTTACCGTAGTATTCCAAAGAACCACGTTTTGTTTCATCATAGTCACCATACAAAGTAATATTTGGTGCAGTTGCAGAAACACCTTTATTTTTAAGCTCTTCCAATTTTCGTTCATAAGCTTTTTTATCTTCAGCATATTTAGCTAAACTTTCTTTATTACGCTTATCAATCTTATCATTCTTTTCTTTAAGGTCTTTTTTAGCCTTCTCATGAGCCTGACGAATCTTTTCGTTTTCATCCTGAACACGCTTCTTCTCCGTCTCATTATCCACTACATCTTTCTTGTAGCTAGCAATTTCAGTAGAAACCTTATTTGCTTGATTCGCATAATCCTTTTCTACATTAGCTTGTTTCTTCGCAAGTTCGTCTTGCCCCTGAGCAACACCTAAATCCACAGAAGAATCCTGTTTTACTTCTAAACCTGCTTTCTTAGCTTCAGAAACAGCTTTATCTACAGTTGAATGATCTACTACAACATCAACGGTAGTATTCTGCTTGGCAGTTTCGTCCTGCTTAGGTGCTTCTTGTTTAGGTGCTTCCTGAACAGTTTTTGGCACATTTTGATTTGCACTCAACTCATCAGCAGATACACTACCTGATGAAAAAGCCATAGCAAGAGCAGCCATACCCAAAATTACTCCACAAGCACCGTAGCGCTTCACCTTACGAATTGATCCAAATACTTTTGTTTCTTGTGTTTTAAACATTTTTTCTTTTCTCCTTTAATTAAAATAATTGTTTTTTGTAGAAATAACTTACTGCTGTAAGCAATAAGCCGCCGATTGCAGCTAGGAAACTTTGTTCTGACCCTGTGTTTGGCAAAGTTACCATTTTACCATCTGCAGTTGAAACACTAATGGTCTTGTCTTCATTTGTAACAGCTCCAAGTGCTTCAGGAGCAACTACAGAGCCATCTTCAAGAACAAGATTCCCATTTTGAGTGCTGACAATGGAATCACCTGCGCTGGTTTGAACAGGTGCTTTTGTCACATCATGAACGACTTGTCCTGTTGAGCTTGAAGTGGTTCCAATTTGTGACTTCCCTTGTTGGTTCGCTTGATCAGTAGTTTTTGGCTGTTCATCTGGAACACCATCTAGGCTACCTGCGTTATCCTTATCTTGCGCCTTGTCTGAAGGTGCTGGTTTATCAGCTGGCACTCCGTCAAGACTTCCTGCGTTGTCTTTGTCTTGTGGTTTATCTGATGGTGTTGGAACACCATCTAGGCTACCTGCATTATTCTTATCCTGTGCCTTATCAGAAGTTGCTGGCTTGTCTGTTGATACCCCGTCAAGACTTCCTGCGTTGTCTTTGTCTTGTACACTTGGCGTTGTTGGGTCAACTGGAGTAACTGAAGGCTCTGTTGGCTGAGTTGCTGGTGCCTCTGTTTCTGTTGAAGCGCTTGGTGCTGTTGGCGTAACGACTTCTGTTGCTGGGGCAGAAGAATCAATTGGTGCAAGCTCGTCTGCTGATACATAACCAACTTGTGCAAGTGCGATAGTTGAAAGTACTAGTGTAGCTAATACTTGTTTCTTGTTCATTTTGGTTTTCCTTTTCTTTATTTATTTTTCGGGTTATAACCTTTTCCAGTTAAACGAAGCTCCATTCCTGATGGTGTCTTAACTTTTCGAGCTATAACTTGAGCATCTCTCTTAATAGTGCGAATTTGATCATAAACCTTTTTATAAGGTAAATGAAATTCAACATCCCTTAAAAGACCGTCTACGTATCCTCTAGCCTGTTTGACTGCATAGTCGGGCTTCAGAATAAGGTCTGTGCCGTCCTCTAAACGAGCTGTCGCACCTCCTTGTTTTCCTAAGTTTTTTAAGTCCTTTAGGCGGACGGTTATTTCATCTATCATAGATTTCTCCTTGAAGTTGAAAGGCGAAATAACGCTGTGCTGTGTAAAAACGTATTTTTACATCGGTATTTCATGCGCTGGGTTTATAGTCTAGGAACCCTTACTCCTTCAGCTTATGATCATTATCATGCTTTTTCGTTCAGTGGCTGGACTAGATATCCTTTTCTAGTTTGCTACTCGCCCCCGTTTCTTTTTTATCCATAGCCACGCTGTATCAGGGCAAGCCTTGTATTTAGTTTTCAAAGGTCTGTAGTTTAATGACTTCTCGGTCAATATAGATTTAACTTTACTAGGTTTAGTCCGATTCTGATCCTAACAGGTATTCAATGGTTACACCAAAGTATTCTGCTACTTTTTTAGCATTTTCAAGACTTATCTGACTGTATCCTGTTTCCCAGTTCGATATGGTGTTACGAAACACTCCTATCTGATCAGCCAAAGTCTGTTGTGACAACCTGCCTTTTTTTCGTAATTCTCTGATACGATTTTGTGTTTGTTCCCTCACATCTACTTGTCTCCTTCATTATTTGAACTTGATAGTATTTCATCATCCATCAGAGGAGCATTCTTCAGCTCCAGCATGACAAGCCCTATGCCATAAGCTAAGATCAATAATAAAGCCATTGTAACTATTTTAAACATTACTATCCTCCTGATATTGTTCCTTATTTTGTCCGATAAGTTATCTTCTTCAACCATCGAGGATTGATAGAAAACGGTGGAGTCGCTGATGGAAAATTCATACTCCCTCCTGTTGCCATGATAAGAAAATTTGGCTGAGTTTCTCAGCTCTTTCTTTTTTCGGTAAATCAAAAGCAGCTTTAGGAACCATGTAGATTTTCTCCTTCGGGCTACGACCTATCGTTAGCACTTTACCATCAATTGGTCTAAACTCATCTTTTAACATGTTTCAACTCCCTTAGACAATTCTGATAAATAGCTATTGAGTTTCATCTCCGACAGTTTATCTGGATAATAGTATGCAATCAGACTAGGGCACTCATCAGGGAATTTTCTAGAGTGCTCACTTTGTCCTGATAACTCCATAAAGCCCTGTTCTTTTTCGATAAGCAGAGCCATTTTCCAAAAACGAATCATCATTTTGTAGAAGTAGGCTGGGACATTCTGGATTGGTTTTCCTTCAGCCTCTCCTGTTTTAATTTTGAAAATCAATTTATCAAGCTCACGTTCAAGATCCTGTAACCACACCTCTCCATAAATTTCTTGATTCGCTAAGAGGTTCTTGTAATCTGTCTCAACTTTACGTTTTGATTGATAGATTTTATTTTCAAGAATTTTTGCATCTTTTCCAAACAAACTGAGTTTCTGAACTAGTTGAGGAGAAAGAAAACCATGTTGTCCCATTTTGAATGCTTCAGAAATTGATAAATCAGATAAAGATGACTCGCCCTCGTATCGATTAGTATCGTATGAGGACTCTGTCTGACTCCTCTCTGTATTTATTCCGTCCGGTTCGTGGACGTTTTGAAGTCCATTTTGCGGACGTCCGTTTTTGATACTTTCGCTATTATCAAGGCTTTGGGGTACTTTTTCATAGAGAACTTTACCAAAAGCATTAACCCTCTTCAGTAACTCACCATCAGATGAATAGTGCTCCACTATTTCTAAATTAGCATCCACTAGCTGTAGATAAAGTCTATTTGGCTTATTGAGCCCTTGCCTAACTTCTCGTAAGAGACCATGTTCTTGCAGTTCTTTCTTAATCTTAGTAACCTTCATCTTTCCCTTGTCCAATAGCAGCATCAGGTCAGAAACTGTAAAAATTAGAAAGACTGCTCCATTTTCATCAACGTAATCTCTATTGCCCTTCTGGAATGAACTGATACTTAATTTACAACGATTATAAAGAGCACCGTAAGCCAACTTAGCATCAGATGAAAGACCTGTGTAAGAACTAGTCAATTTGAGATAGCCGTTCTCATTGTGTTGAATACGGGTGAAAAATATTTCTGGAATTTGATAAAAAGTTAGAGTAGCTAGTTGATCAATTGTGATATCCGCCATTAGTAGCCTCCTACAACTTGTAACCTCAAGCCACCAGCTTCAGGAAAATAAACAAGATGTGTTTGCTCTAACTCTTCAATAGCTGCAATAGCACGGCTTCTATTCCATCCCATTGTATTCATCAAATCTAAAATCATTACGTCTCTAGTCAACCTTGAGACCTTTGTTTGGTGTTGTTTCATAGGTGATCCTTTCTTGTCACAAGCTAGTGTTAATTCACAGCAATATATCCCATCAATTCTGGATTATCTGACATTTTTTCTCCTTTCTTTAATTTTTGCAACGAAAAAAGAGAGCGATTTTCTCGCTCTCTCAAGTTTTATGATATTTAATTTTTCACTTTCCCAAAACTCTAGACACTTACAAATATTTTTTTATTTGACGTAAACAACACCAAGTTTACCAAAAGCAACTTCCCCGCGAATAATCAAGGTTTTGCTGGTTGGGGCTACAGGAGCGTCTGCCTTGGCTGCACCAAAGGATGTTTCTACTTTCAAGTCTACACGCCAGTGTTGTGGAACATAGACAGTTGCATTACCAAAAGCCACTTCAATATTCAGAGTGGCAAAATCACCTAACATCTCTGCGTTGTCATAGTAAATTTTTGCGTCTCCAAAAGCGACTTCCACTTGGTCATCTACGAGATCTTGATCTTGCTTATAGAAGGTCCCGCTACCAAAAGCGACTTCCTTATCCGTGTCGACTGTTCGTTCACCGTTGTACCACCATTTTTTGCCATACCAAAACTTACTTGAGTGAGTGAGATAGCCAACTCCTAGCACTGCTAAGATACTAGCCCAAAACAAAGACTGGTTTGGAATAGGAAAAATGTTATAAAAATGATTCGCAATCATTAAGGCTACTAGAGCGGTAAATACTGCCGATGTCAGGTGACGACGAAGTAAAGCTTCAACTGATTGGTAAGCAAAAAAGGCGATACCTAGCAAAGGCCATATCTTACCATCCAAAGAAGGAATTCCAAAATTCCCTTGCAGCAAGATCCAAGCTGCTAAA
The DNA here is from genome assembly GCF_003944215.1 of Streptococcus oralis. Classification (GTDB taxonomy): domain Bacteria; phylum Bacillota; class Bacilli; order Lactobacillales; family Streptococcaceae; genus Streptococcus; species Streptococcus oralis_BI. The sequence continues at coordinate 169,407 of NZ_RJVZ01000002.1, forward strand.
ACCAATAAAACAATACCAAATGCTTTCTTTTTCATGTTTTTTACCTCATGTTTCTTAGATTTTCTTTTAGGAGGGATTGGTAATGTCGCGAGACATGAACCTCCTTGTGTGTCTGATAAAAGGAAATGGTGCCCGTTCCTGAAAAGGACTTGTCCACTGAGTAAATCTGACGGATGTTTGCTATAGTTGACTTGGACACTCGACTAAAATAACGAGGCAAGATGGACTCCAACTCATAAAGTTTGAGACGTACTTCATAGGCTTCCTTCTGGTTATGAGCGTATATCTTGCTCCCTTCTGTTTCAAAGAAGAGAATTTCTGAAAGGTCTAGATAATATTCACCTGTCCCCTTGTAAAAAGTCAACCTCGGAGCCTTTGACTCTTGCAAAAGTCGTTGCAAATCTGCAATTTCATCTGTCAAAGTGGGGGTCTTGATGACAATTTCAGTCTCTTCTAAATTGCCATCAATCTCAATTCGTAACTTCATCACATCTCCTTTCTGACTCTACTATATCAAAGCTAAGTTAGGAATACAAGGGCAAAAAAGCAAGTGGTCAATTTGAAGCAGTAAGTGGTTGTAGGACTAGCTTAACTTACATGTCAGAATAGGAAGAAAAGGATGCCCCACATGAGACCACAAACATAGCCAACCAAGACATCCTTGGGATAATGAACACCCCCTAAAACCCTCACCAACCCCAGCAAAGCTGAAAAGAGCAAGCATATCAATCCAACAGGTAGACTAGCATGCAGACAGGCCATGGAGATGATGGTTGCAGAAAAGACATGGCGACTAGGCATAGACTGTCCCGAACTATCCTTGTCAAGCAAGGGATGGATGTCCCAAGTTTCATAAGGGCGCGGGTGATTGATTTTTTTACGAAAAAGGGACAAGATCACAAAGCCTGTAGCGGGGACAAGCAAATAAACCACAACTTGCTTCCCCAGCCCTAGCTGCAGGTAAGTGGTGACTAGTAAGATCAGATAGACCAGGGGCATGGCGACTGTCATCAAACGATTGAAACTGCATAATAGGAATAAAAGAATTGGACGACTAGTTAGTCTGGAGCTGATATTTCGATACCATTCTTGATAATTTTTCATTTATAATTCTCATTCATTACCTTGTTTTTGTCTACTGGTGAGACATTTATCTTCTAGTATAGTGCAGAAAAAGAAGGCCGTCAAGCCTTCTTTTGATTTATTCTTCTGCTTCGTCTTCTGTAAACTGACTATTATACAAGTCAGCGTAGAAGCCACCTTGCGCCATCAGCTCCTCGTGATTGCCTTGTTCAATGATATTGCCTTCTTTCATGACAAGAATCAAGTCGGCATTTCGGATAGTAGACAAGCGGTGGGCAATGACAAAGGATGTGCGTCCTTCCATCAAACGGTCCATAGCTTTTTGGATCAATTCCTCTGTCCGTGTGTCAACAGAAGAAGTCGCCTCATCCAAAATCAAGAGCGGCGCATCCTTGAGAAGGGCACGAGCGATGGTCAAGAGTTGTTTTTGTCCAACAGACAAGGTCACGGTGTCATCCAAGATGGTATCATAGCCATCTGGCAAGGTCATGATAAAGTGGTGAATTCCCACAGCCTTGCTCGCTTCCATCATCCGCTCATCGCTGATGCCCGTTTGATTGTAGATGAGATTTTCTCGAATCGTTCCTTCAAAGAGCCAAGTGTCCTGCAAAACCATTGAAAAGGCATCATGTACTTCTGAGCGCTTCATATCCTTGGTATCCACACCATCGATACGGATACTTCCCTTATCAATCTCATAGAACTTCATCAAAAGATTGACAATGGTTGTCTTACCAGCCCCAGTCGGTCCAACAATGGCGACCTTTTGACCTGCCTGAGCTGTCGCAGAAAAGTCATGTATGATGGTGTGCTCTGGTGTATAACCAAAGGATACGCGATCAAATACCACTTCTCCTCTCATGCCAGTCAATTGTCTTTCCTTATGGGATTCATCCTGCATCTCAGCTTCACCTAGAAATTCAAAGACACGTCCCATGGCTGCACTCGCTTGTTGTAAACTCGTAATCCCTTGGGCAATCTGTGACAGGGGTTGAGAAAAGATACGCACGTAAGCCATAAAGGCTACGATAATCCCGATACTGATGTGCCCATTCAATGCCAAGGCTGCACCAACGATAATCACCAAGACGTAGCTAAAGTTTCCAATGAATATCATGATTGGCATCATAATCCCTGAAATAAACTGAGATTTCCAGATACTGTCATATAGACGATGATTTAATTTCGCAAATTCTTCTTTAGTGCTCTCGATAGCATTGTAACTGGTCACCACATTGTGGCCAGAGTACATTTCTTCCACATAACCATTGACGGCCGCTAGATTATTTTGTTGAGCTTTAAAATAGCCCTGTGACTTGGCCATGATTACGGAAATCGCCGCAAAACCAACAAGGGTTGATACAACTGTTACCAATGCCAAAATCCAGTTCATCCCAAACATGGTCACCAAGACAGCAATCAACAAGAAACTAGCTGAGAGTACTGTCCCAAGACTTTGGTTAAGAGACTGAGCTGCCGTATCCACATCATTGGTCACGCGCGAAAGGGTGTCTCCTTGTGAATGGCGGTCAAAATAGCCAAGTGGCAAACGATTGATTTTTTCAGCGATTGCTGTCCGCAAGCGTTTTGAAAAATGTTGGATACTCGTTGAAAAGATATAGGCCTGAGTATAATTAAGGATGACTCCAAACACATATAGGACAACCAAAAATCCAGCAATACTTGAAACAGCCTCTAAATCAATTTCTGTCATCAAGCCATCTGAAATCAAGTTAGTAATTTCTTTAATCTTAGTTGGACCATATACGGTTATGATGCTTGAAATGACTGCAGCCACAACTGCTATTAGGAGAGGGAGTTGGAGGCCTGTCATATAAGGTTTGCACTGTTTCCAGAACGACACTTTTTTATTTTCCATGTTCCAATTCCTCCTTCGATAGTTGTGAGTAGGCAATTTCTTGGTAGACTTCGTTGGTGGCTAGAAGTTCCTTGTGGGTGCCTTGTCCCACGACTTTTCCTTGATCCAATACTAAGATCAAGTCTGCATCCATAATGGTAGAAATCCGCTGCGCTACGATGAGCTTGGTCATGGATTTTGTTTTCTCAGCTAGTTCTTGGCGCAGGACACGATCTGTCTTGTAGTCCAAGGCTGAGAAAGAGTCATCGAAGATGAGAATCTCTGGTTTACGAGACAAGGCACGCGCAATGGCCAAACGCTGTCTTTGTCCTCCTGAGAAGTTAGTTCCACCTTGGGCCACTTCTGAGTCAAGACCTGCTTCCTTGTCCTCGATAAAGTTTTTAGACTGGGCCAACTCCAGAGCTTGCCACATGGCAGTCTCACTTAGAGGACTTTCTTGGCTCTTACCAAAGTCGAGATTGCCCTTGACATCTCCAGAAAAGAGCACGGCTTTCTGCGGAATATAGCCGACCTTATTGCGCAGGTCTTCCAAGTCGTAATCTTGCACATTGACACCATCTACTAGGATTTGACCAGCTGATACATCGTAAAAACGAGGAATCAGATTGACCAAGGTAGATTTACCAGAACCAGTTGAACCGATAAAGGCAACTGTTTGACCCGCTTCGGCTTTAAAAGTAACATGTTCCACAACTGCTTCTGAGTTGTTAGAGTAGCGGAAGGTTACGTCACGGAATTCCACTTGTCCCTGAACTGCAGGATCCGCTGTCTGTGGGTGACTAGGATTCTCAATAGAGGAATAAAGGTCCAGCACTTGATTGATACGTCCTGCCGAAACCAAGGTACGAGGAAGAACGATAAAGAGTGCTCCCATGAGAAGGAAGCCCATCACGACCTGCATGGCATAAGACATGAAGACCACCATATCACTAAAGAGCGGCAGACGATTTGTTAAACTAGCATCGTTGATAAGATAGGCACCAATCCAATAAATAGCCAAGGTCAAACCGCTGGAAATCGCCATCATAATCGGGTTCATAATAGCCATCAATCGATTGACAAAGAGATTGAGACGCGTCACTTCATCATTGGCTGCTTCAAATTTCTTATCTTGGTAATCCTCAGCATTATAAGCACGAACAACCCGAATCCCTGTCAAGCTTTCACGAGTGATGCTATTGAGTTTATCTGTCAATTTTTGAATGACAGATTGTTTTGGAAAGGCCAGAGTCATGAGAACAGTGGTCATCAAGACATTGACAACGACTGCCACCACTACTGCCCAGAGCCAGTATTCCGACTTGCCAAGGATTTTTCCAATGGCCCAGATGGCCATGATAGGCCCACGAGTGACTACCTGGAGTCCCATGGTAAAGAGCATCTGAATCTGAGTGATATCATTGGTCGTCCGAGTCAAAAGACTGGGGATTGAAAAACGTTTGATTTCCGTTTGCGAAAAATCTAGAACACGATTAAAAACATCACTTCGCAAGTGAGTTGTGTATGACGCCGCAACACGAGAAGCAAAAAATCCAACTGTTACAGATGACATAAAAGCTAGAAGAGATAAGCCCATCATCTTCGCAGCAGGAGACCATAGTTGTCCTAACTCCGTACCCGGTGTTCCAATCAATTCTGTTATTTCTGAAATATAGGTCGGCACTTCTAACTCGAGATAGACCGAGAAACAAGTGAAAAGCACGGTGAGTAGGATCATGCCCCACTCTTTTCCTGTAATACGTTTAGCGAGTTTCTTCATTCTCTCCTCCTATTTTTTCTACATTAGCCTGTAGTTGTCCGAGGACTTCTTCAAAAATGGCTAGCTTTTCCTTTGAAATTCCTTCCAGTAGACTCCTGTCAATCCGATCAAAGAAAGACTTGACTTGCTTCATCTGAGAACGTGATTTGTCGGTCAAACGAACAAATTTTGCTCGTTTATCACTTGAACTGACCTCTAACTTTACCAAACCATTTTGCACCATACGCTTGACTAAATTACTAGCAACGGACTTGGTGACATTGAGTTCTTGCTCGATATCCTTAATCAAGACCAGTTCCTCTTTTTGTTCACAATGATCTAAAAATCTCAGAACCTGCCCTTGCGGTCCACCCATAAATTCAATGCCACTACGCTTGGCTTCTTTCTGTACCATCAGGTGAACCTGGTGCCCAAAACGTTTAAAAATCAACATCGGTTTGTCCATATCTGCTTCCTCCCAAACAAAAAATAGTTCTCTTGAGAACAATTAAGTTTCCATGAGAACTATTTTATCATTTTCAGAAAAGATGTCAAGAAAAAAGTTTCCTTGAGAACTATTTTAGTTTAAATTGACATTAGGCAATATTTTTTCTATAATAAGCACTAACTACTGTGGATAGAAATCCATTCACTCGATGAAGGGAGAAAACTTTCAAATGAAACCAGAAGAACAAAGAGTTTTAGGGATTTTAGCAACCATTTTTGGAGCCATCGCACTTTTAGGGTCCTGGATCCCGTTTATTAACTATCTATCGTTTTTCATCGCCATTATCGCTTTAATCCTAGGGATTATCGGCCTTATCGTCAACCTCAAAAAACGAAAAACAATGGCCATTATCGGAACATCCCTCGCAGTTGCCTCTGTTGTACTTTTCTTTACGACCCAGATACTGTACGCTAATATCTACAAAGAGTTTGCCAGGGAGTTTAACCGTTCCTATAGAGAAGCTAGCTCCTCAATGGAACGCGACTTGACAGATGATACCATTGATTCACTCCCCAAAGATGAGGAAGAAGACGATACCTTCACTTGGACCCAAGAACAGTTCGACGCTTTAATCGAAGGTGACCTTGACAACAAAGGAAAAGGTGGTACTAACTACAAGGATATTATCAAAAAGCACGGACTACCAGACTCCGAGTTTGACTTCACTCTTAAGGGTTACAATACGAAAAAAATCACCTATATCTCTATTGGAGACAAGATTAAGACTGTTACCTTAACTTTTGCAAAAGATGACAATAGACAGCTCTTGCTCGTCCAAAAACATGCAGTCGGTCTAGGTCTAGAAAAAAGCAAGCAACAAAACGATTCTGAAACCAGAGTCTAAGTTCAAATATCAAAAAAACGAACAGCTAGTGAAACTGTTCGTTTTTCAATTAGAATCCGTCTACGTTGGTGTAAATCTTTTGTACGTCTTCGTCGTCCTCAAGAACGCTGTAAAGTTTTTCAAAGGTTTCAAGGTCGTCACCTGACAATTCTACTTCTGACTGAGGAATCATTTCTAATTCTGTCACTTGGAATTCTTCTACACCTGACTCACGAAGGGCAACGATAGCCTTATGAAGATCAGTTGGAGCTGTGTAAACAGTGATTGTTCCTTCTTCTGCTTCAACATCGTCCACATCCACATCTGCTTCTAGCAAAAGTTCAAAGATTGCATCCGCATCATCACCTGCAAATACGATAACACCCTTGTTGTCAAAGAGGTAAGAAACAGAACCTGAAGCCCCCATGTTTCCACCGTTTTTACCAAAGGCAGCACGGACATTGGCTGCTGTACGGTTGACGTTTGAAGTCAAGGTATCAACGATCAACATAGAACCATTTGGTCCGAATCCTTCGTAACGTCCTTCTGTAAAGGTTTCGTCTGTGTTTCCTTTTGCTTTATCAATCGCTTTATCGATAACGTGTTTTGGCACTTGGGCTTGTTTAGCACGGTCGATAACGAATTTCAAAGCAGTGTTTGATTCTGGGTCTGGATCACCTTTTTTAGCTGCTACATAGATTTCTACACCAAATTTTGCATATACTTTAGAGTTAGCTCCATCTTTAGCCGTTTTCTTAGCTACGATATTGGCCCATTTACGTCCCATTAGGAATCTCCTTTTTTCACATTTTAATCTTTCTTATTATAACACAAGTCCATCTGATTTTCACTAGAGGAAATGGATTTTATTCAGCAAATCCAGCTAGGATTGTCCTTTGGCTTCCAAGATTTCCTTGCCTTCTTTTATCAGGGGATGGCGGAAAAGTGAAAAGTACAGTTGGATAGTCATGGCAACCCAGATAAGAGGTTCACAGAGGATAACTCCCGTATACCCTGCCCAAGGGATAATCAAAACTACGAAAACGATTTTCCCGATTAGTTCTATAAAGCTGGAAATAAGTGGTAAGATTTTTTGCCCCAAACCCTGCAAGCAATTGCGATAAATCAACAAGAGGCTCAAAATCGGATAAAAGACTGAACTGATTTGCAGGTAGAGGCTACCATTTTCTACCAAGTAATTATCCGTTGAACTGGCCAAGAAGGAAACCAAGGTAGGACTGGCAAAAAAGAGAAAGATACAGACAAAACCTGCCCAGGACATGCTCAGGCGACTCCCAATACCAAGACCTTGAACAATGCGGTCGGGTCGTTTCGCACCAAGATTCTGAGAAGCAAAGGTCGTCATGGCAGAAGAAATAGCCGTCATAGGAAGCAGAGCAAAGGTCATAATGCGTCGAGCCGCTGTTTGCGCACTTATAATCACGGCTCCAAAGGTATTGACAGAAGACTGTAAAATCACACTACCGATAGACACAATCGAACTCATCAAACCAATAGCCAAACCTTGCTCCAAAAGATCCGCGTACAAGCTCTTGTCCCATTTGAAATGTTTAAACTGTGGCAAGAGTTCTGGAACACTCTTGCGGATATAATAAAAGCAGAGAACCGCTGACAAGCCTTGCGAGATAATAGTAGCAAGTCCCGCAGATTGAACCCCCAGTTGTAGCTGCGTAATAAAATAGAGATCTAGAACCACATTGACCAGAGCAGAGAAAATCAGAAAACCAAGCGCAGCCAGACTGTCACCAATAGACCGCAAGAGCCCTGCAAAGAGATTATAAGCGAAGCTGACGCCTACACAGGTCACAATCATAGAAATATATTGATAGGACTGGGGAAGGATTTCCGCCGGAGTATCCAAGTATTGCAAGAGTGGATAGAGGCCGACAAATCCCATCAGCATGACTAAAATACTTAGAAGCCCTCCTAAAATCCAGGTTGCAGCAACCGCTTCCTTGATTTTGGTGAAATTACGGGCACCGTAATAACGAGCAATGACAATTCCCATCCCATTTCCAACACCAAGCGTAAAGCCTATAATCAAGTCAAAAATGGCAGTTGTCGCCCCTACGGCAGCCAAGGAATCTTGACCAAGAAAACGCCCAACAATCAAGACGTCAGCCGTATTATAAAGCTGTTGAAAGATATTAGACAGTAAGATTGGAAAGGCAAAGCTTAAAAGCGAAGGAAGGATTGGACCATTGACCAAATCCACTTTTCTTTTCTTATTCATAAAGCTATTATATCAGCTTTCTAAAGGAGCGACAAGAATTGCTTGGATTTCTTAAAATCAATTGCTTACAGAGGGACAATTTGCTATAATCAAGAAAAGGAGGTCATTTATGAGTTTGACCAGTCAATTAATAACAGATGCATTTCCGGATCTTGATAAGGTTGAAAAGCTAAACAAGGAAGCTTTCCCTGAGGAAGAACGAGTCCCTCTGTCAGAGTTTTTACGCTATCAAGACCGAGATGACGCCCACTTCTTTGCCTTTTATAACCAGGAAGAGTTTGTCGGCTTTGCTTTCTCTATTTCCAACCCCAAAGCTTTCTATATCAGCTTTTTTGCCATCATGCCCCACCTGAGAAGCCACGGGTACGGAAAGGAAATTATCGAAAAGCTAACAGATTTTTACCAGCGAACCATGTTGCTGGAAGTCGAGCGATTAGATGAAGAATGCGATAACTTGGAGCAAAGGAAGGCTAGAATGGACTTCTATCGCCAAAATGGTTTCAAAACAGCCAACGCTTTTCTAGAGTACGATGATTTGAGTTTTGAAATTCTCTACCGCGGTGACCATTTCGACGAGGAAGCCTATCGCGACATCTTCCAGAAGTTACAGGATGAACATTACTTTGACTTTCATATCGAGTATCGTCGTTTTAGTGACCATTAGTTCTTTCATCTGAAACAAACATAAAAAGTAGCAGTTCCTATCTGCTACTTTTTATGTTATTCTTCGATTTCGATTTCAAGTCCATCGCCTAGGTCAAGTGTTACTTCTTGGTTAGGTGCTAGATCCTCAACGCCAGAAGTAGGAGTTGCCCCTTCTTCATCTTCAATCAAGCCATATTGAACACGAACTTGATGGTCGATGGCATCAAAGATCTCTGGGTGATCTGCCAAGTATTTCTTAGCATTTTCAGATCCTTGTCCGATTTTTTCACCCTTGTAAGAGTACCATGCTCCTGCTTTTTGGATGATATCGAGATCACTTGCAATCTTCAAGAGCTCACCAGTCTTAGAAATCCCTTCTCCATACATGATTTCAACAAAGGCTTCCTTAAACGGTGGAGCCACCTTATTTTTAACAACCTTGATCTTGGTTTCCTTACCGACATTGGTGTCTTTTTGGTCACCGGTTCCCTTAATCTGTGTGCTTCCACGAACATCCAAACGGACTGAAGCGTAGAATTTCAGAGCACGTCCACCAGGGGTTGTTTCTGGGTTTCCAAACATGACCCCAACTTTTTCACGCAACTGGTTGATAAAGATGGCAATTGTTTTGGTCTTATTGATAGAAGCTCCAAGTTTACGCATGGCCTGACTCATCATACGAGCCTGCAAACCAACGTGGCTGTCTCCAATGTCCCCATCAATTTCTGCACGAGGTACAAGAGCCGCAACTGAGTCGATAACGACGAGGTCAACTGCACCTGAGTCAATCAATTTTCCTGCAATTTCAAGACCTTGCTCACCTGAGTCTGGTTGTGACAAGAGCAATTCATCAATATTTACACCAAGGGCTGCTGCATAAGCTGGATCCAGAGCATGCTCGGCATCGATAAAGGCCGCAATGCCACCTTCTTTCTGTGCTTGCGCTACTGCGTGAAGGGCAACTGTTGTTTTACCAGATGATTCTGGTCCATAGATTTCGACGATACGTCCCTTAGGATAACCACCTGATCCAAGTGCAATATCAAGCGCCAATGAGCCTGAGCTCATCACTTGCACTTTTTGCTCCGCACGCTCACCCAAGCGCATGATTGAACCCTTACCAAAGTCTTTCTCAATCAATTTAAGGGCATCGTTCAAAGCCTTTTCACGATCTGCTCCAAATTTTTTTGAAATTTCATCTAATTTTTTTGGTTTTTTCGCCATTCTATTCTCCTGTATTCTAATAGTCCTAAGACCTATCTACTATTATATCAAAAGTTAGTCACTTAATAAAGCCTTGCGAACTAGGTTAAAGGCATGCATAACCGCAATCTGACGAACATCTGCTCGGCTCCGCCCTGCGATATTAGCCTTGATAACTTCTGTTCCTTTTGCATGCGCCAAGCCAATAAAGACCGTCCCAGCTGGATGCCCCTCTAGGCTATCTGGCCCAGCCACACCCGTCAAACTCACTCCATAATCTGACTGAGTCTTGAACCGTGCCTGCTCTGCCATTTTTTGAGCCGTAAACTCTGAAACGACCCCATGTTTTTTAAGCTCTTGCTCGGAAATATCCAGCATCTTAGACTTTTCTTCTAGACTGTAGGTGACAAAACCGCCATTAAAAATGGCTGAAACTCCTGAAAAGTTCGCTAAAGTAGCCTGAAATAGGCCTGCAGTTAAACTCTCTGCTGCAGTAATGCTTTTCTGTCTCTTCTTTAGCTCTTCTACAACGACACTTGCTAGACTGGTTTCTTCCCCATATCCATAACAGATATCTCTCAAAGAGAGTCCCTCGAAGGTCTGGCGACTTAATATTTGATTTTCCAATATATCCAGCACTTGATTCGCTTCTTCTTGACTGCTAGCTTTTGTTGACAGACGTAGAGTTACCTCCCCTGTCTTTGCATAAGGTGCCAAGGTCGGATCGGTTTGATGGTCAATCAAATCCGCCAAAATGGTCACCAACTGACTTTCACCAATCCCAAAGAAACGGAGCACTCGTGAGTACAACTTAGCACCCGTCATTAACTTGGGTAAGAGCTGATTTAAGACCATGGGTTTCAACTCACTAGGAGGTCCTGGAAGGACTACGTAGGTCACGCCATCTACTTCCGATACCCCTCCTACCGCTAAGCCTGTCTCATTTGGCAGTGGAGTTGCCCCTTCTACAATTTGTGCTTGCCTCTCGTTATTGGGTGTCCGAGCATAGTCTGGCCTTTGAGCAAAAAAGACATCCAGTTTCTCTTGCGCTTGAGGGTCAAACACTAAGTTTTTTCCCCAAAATTTTGCCAGAGTTTGTTTGGTTAAATCATCCTCAGTTGGCCCCAAGCCCCCTGTCAAAATGACTAGACTGCTACGCAAGCTCGCAATCTCTAGTAAGGACATGAGACGCGCTTCATTATCTCCGACAGCTGTTTGGAAGTAGACATCTACTCCGATTTCTGCTAGCTTTTCTGACAAAAACTGGGCGTTGGTATTGACGATCTGCCCTGTCAAAATTTCTGTTCCTACAGCAATAATTTCTGCTTTCATCTTTCCTCCTACCTATCTATTCGGATTCTTTTTGAAAAAATCGCAGGAAAGTCCCACGATTTGATTTTTCATTTTATTCGGATTCTTCGCCTAAAGTATTTGTTGAAGGCACTGTTCGACCATAAAGATGTTCATACAGAACAGCGTTGGTCTCCAACTCTGCTACGTCCTCTCTCCCTAGGGAACGACGCAAGAGATTTTGCATTTCCAGCATATGCTCCGTCGTTACGATTTGATAAGAGATTCCTTGCAACTCAGCATCTTCACCACGAAGTTGATGAGTTTCGATGTTTTTAAAAGAATCTTGGTAACCAAGTAGTTGTGGAATACTGGATGCAGACAAATCAACATTCGTCTGCATATTATCACTAAGCGCTTTTAAGATAGCTTGATAATGACTGATACTATTGAGGCTCAAGACCTTTTCCATAATCTTTTGAATGACTTCACGTTGACGTTTTTGACGACCATAGTCTCCCTCAGGATCCTGATAACGCATCCGTGAATAGACCAGAGCTTCCTCACCATTCAAAGTTTGCTCACCGACTCCAATCGAGATTTTATTAAATTCTTCCTGGTCAGCAATCGAAATCGGGAAACCAAGCGTATTGTTGACTGTAATGCCCCCAACTGCATCAACTAACTGTTGGAGTCCTTGCATGTTGACCATCACATAGCGATCGATATGGATGTTCATCATTTTTTGAATGGTTGAAATAGCCAACTCTGCACCTCCATTTGCATAAGCCGCATTGAGTTTTGCCTCCTGAATTTGGCCATTTCCAAGATCAATCTTGGTCAAAATATCCCGTTCTAAACTCATCATAGTGGTTTTCTTGGTTTTCGGATTGACCGTCAAAAGAATCATGGAATCACTATTCCCCGCCCAAGGGTCTGTACGTTCTACATTTCCCGTATCCACCCCCATCAGAAGAATAGTCAAAGGCTCTGTTGCCTCGATAACGTTGGTTTCTTCACCAATTTTCTTATAAGTTTTTTTACTTAAGGTTTCAGTTCCTTGATAATAAATAGTATAGGCATAAGCACCCACACCTAAAGCCGTTACTGCTAGAAAAGCTAATAGCATTCCGATTATTTTTTTTACCATCTTATCATTTATCTATCAGTCTACCCATCAGGTAAACGTCTAAAAATATCCCTTCTTCTAAATAGGCTCCTCTTTCTTGTAAGCCTTCTGTAACAAATCCAAATTTTGAATAGAGGTGGATAGCTGCCTCGTTGCGCTTTTGTACACTGAGCTGCAAACGACGCAGAACTCCACTAGTTTTAGCCCACTCAATTCCCTCTTCAAGGAGTATGCTTCCTAAGCCATGATTCCAAAACTTCCTTTGGATGACCAGAAAGATATCCCCAATGTGACGAATCCGTATACGTTGCTCTGCCGTGATGTTCAAAACACCTGCAATTTCATCATTCAGGAGAGCTAGGAGAGTGATTTGGTTATCTGAAGTTGCTTGCTTTTCAATAAAAAGCGCCATTTCAGATTCTGTCATCAGGATACCATTTTCATCCAGACTGGTGAAATCTGTCTCCTGTCCAACTAAATCCAAAAATGCAACCAAAGCAGCGGCATCTTGATCTTCAGCCTCACGAATACAAAGTTCATACTCCATTTTGAAGCTCCTTAATCAATTGCTCAGCACGAGGACCCTGAGCGGAAAAATAGAGGCGACGACCTTCAGCCTCTTTCAAGAGTTCCAACTCCAAGTAGGAATCTGGTAAATCCTCACCCAGAAGATGTCCCCACTCGATAACGGTCACACCACCACCAAAGAGAAACTCATCCAAGTCAATCGAATCAGCATCCCCCTCAATCCGATAGACATCCAAGTGGTAGAGCGGAAGGCGACCCTCATACTCTCTCACGATGGTGTAAGTTGGACTTTTGATCATCTGACGAATACCCAAGCCCTTGGCAAGACCCTTGGTAAAGGTTGTTTTACCAGCACCCAATTCCCCAGACAAGATCAAAACATCATTTTTTTGGAGCAAGGTTCCTAGGCGTTCTCCCAGATTGATCAGCTCTTCTTCATTTTTTGTGTACATGTTACTATTATACCAAAAAGTTTTCTTTTGTGTGAATTTTCTTTACAAACTTACTATAACAACTTTGGTAAAATAAGGGATTTTTATTGATAGAAAAGTGTTTTTAAAAGAATATACATATGGCGCTAACAAGTAAAATATCTCGGATTACGTGGCCGTAAAAGGAAAATTCTCTTCTCATAGATTTTGGAAATAAAAACCGAGCAAAAATGAAGCCTAAACCAACATAAAAAACAATGGATAAAACTGTCATTGGATTTCTCAAGAACAGCACGGTCGCCAGAACTGTCAGGATAACTGTTTTTTTCTTATTGAGAGCGGCTCCCAAATCTCGGCTGTATTTTTCAAACGGTAAAAAGACAAGTAAATCAATGCCAAACAAGAAAAAGAAGGAAGGCAAGAAAAGGTCTACCAACTCTTGCTGAAAAGCTGTCTGTGTTAAAATAGTCTCCGACAACACCAGACAGACACCTACTAGGTTTAAGACCAACAAGGTACTATAAAATAGTTTCACTTTTTTCTGACTGTTTATAATGCTATGAACATCCTGATTTTGGGTATAAAAGAAATTCATCCCCGCGCACAGACCTGATGCCAATACGATAAACACTAGAAAATAGGCGCTTGATTGCTTTAAGGTTAAGATGGTTCCCTTCCACAATAAACAGCTACTCAGACTAATCTGGATCAAAGCCAGTAACAATAAGATGCGAATTGATTTTATCATTTTCAGTTCCCCCTTCGTATACATGATTATACTCTGCGTGAAAGATAAAATCCCTCCCTTCTTCTCAAGTGTCCTGTTTTAACGCTCAACTGACAAAAATGGAAAATTATTAGTGAGGATTATTTTTAAGTTCTGACAGCTCCCTTATCCGATATTTTTTGCTTTTTTTGAGAATGAACTATAAAAATTGTTGAAGCGATTTGAGAGATATTGCGTCGTGCTCACCTAACCCCAATAGGTAGAAGAGTAAAACAAAAGAGAACCCAAAGGTTCTCTTGTTTGCTTTTATTCCACTGTTTCTTCAACTTGGATTTCCACAGTTTCGTCTACTGGAGCATTTTCTGTCTCTTCTTGTTCTGGAGCCAGATATTCTGCTTCATTGATAGCTTGTGGTTCAAGGTTACGGTAGCGAGCCATACCAGTACCTGCTGGGATGATCTTACCGATGATAACATTTTCCTTGAGTCCAAGGAGATGGTCTTTCTTACCACGGATGGCCGCATCTGTAAGAACACGAGTTGTTTCCTGGAAGGAAGCCGCTGACAAGAAACTGTTGGTTTCAAGTGAGGCTTTGGTAATTCCCATAAGGACTGGACGACCAGTCGCTGGAACACCACCTGCGATAAGAACATCTTTGTTGGCATCTGTAAAGTCGTTGATATCCATAAGAGTACCCATGAGAAGGTCTGTATCCCCTGGATCCATGACACGAACTTTGCGGATCATTTGACGAACCATTACCTCGATGTGTTTGTCACCGATTTCTACCCCTTGGCTACGGTAAACTTTTTGTACTTCACCGAGAAGGTAGGTTTCAACTGACAAGACATCACGAACAGCAAGGAGACGTTTTGGTTGGATAGAACCTTCTGTAAGAGCTGCACCGCGAGAGACTTGGTCTCCAACTTCGACACGCATGCGTGCTGTAAATGGCACCACGTATTCACCTTCGCCAGTTTCACCCTTAACAAAGACCTTCTTGGTACGAGTTGATGCATCTTCTTCGATGGCTGTAACCTCACCCTTGACTTCTGTGATGACTGCTTCTCCTTTCGGATTGCGGGCTTCAAAGATTTCTTGGACACGAGGAAGACCTTGAGTGATATCGGTATTTGAGGCAACCCCACCCGTGTGGAAGGTACGCATGGTAAGCTGTGTACCAGGTTCCCCGATAGATTGGGCAGCGATTGTACCAACTGCTTCACCAACTTCAACCGCATCACCAGTCGCCAAGTTGATACCGTAACAGTGACGGCAGACTCCATGACGAGTGTTACATGTAAATACGGAGCGGATAGTCACTTCTTCCACACCAGCATTGACAATTTCACGCGCCTTGTCTTCTGTAATCAACTCATTTGGACCAATGATCACTGCACCAGTTTCTGGATGTTTAACAGTTTTCTTAGTGTAACGACCATTGAGACGCTCTTCGAGAGACTCGATCATCTCTTTTCCTTCTGCGATAGAACGGATCAAGAGACCACGGTCTGTTCCACAGTCGTCCTCACGGATGATAACGTCTTGGGCAACGTCAACCAAACGACGAGTCAGATAACCTGAGTCGGCTGTCTTAAGGGCTGTATCGGTCATACCTTTACGAGCACCGTGAGTTGAGAAGAACATTTCGAGTACTGACAAACCTTCGCGGAAGTTTGAAAGGATTGGCAATTCCATGATACGTCCGTTCGGAGCAGCCATCAAACCACGCATACCGGCAAGCTGTGAGAAGTTTGAGATGTTACCACGAGCTCCTGAGTCCATCATCATAACGATTGGGTTCTTAGGATCTTGGTTAGCAACCAAACGTTTCTCCAATTTTTCACGAGCCGCACGCCATTCAGCTGTAACAGCGTTGTAGCGCTCATCGTCCGTAATCATACCACGACGGAATTGTTTGGTGATTTGTTCTACACGTTTGTGTGATTCTTCAATGATTTCAGCCTTGTCTTCAACCACTGGAATATCAGCAATCCCCACTGTCAATCCTGCAAGAGTTGAGTGGTGGTAACCGAGGTTCTTCATACGGTCAAGCAGGGCAGATGTTTCTGTCGTACGGAAACGTTTGAAGATTTCAGCGATGATATTTCCAAGGTTTTTCTTCTTGAATGGAGGGTTGAGTTCAAGGTTGCGAATAGCTTCCTTGATATCTCCACCTAGTGGCAAGAAGTACTTAGCTGGAACACCTTCTGTTAAGTTAGCATTTGTTGGTTCTTGCAAGTAAGGTAGACCCTCTGGCATGATGTCGTTGAAGAGGATTTTACCAACAGTTGTCAGCAAGACCTTGTGTTTTTGCTCTTCTGTCCATGGTTTGTTGAGGCTGTCTGTTGCGATACCAACACGTGAGTGGAGGTGAACATAGCCATTGCGGTAAGCCATAACAGCTTCGTCACGGTCTTTGAAGACCATTCCTTCACCTTCACGACCAGCTTCTTCCATGGTCAAATAGTAGTTACCCAAAACCATATCTTGAGATGGAGTAACAACTGGTTTCCCATCTTTCGGGTTCAAGATGTGCTCTGCAGCCAACATCAAGATACGAGCTTCTGCTTGAGCTTCTTCTGAAAGCGGTACGTGGATAGCCATTTGGTCCCCGTCAAAGTCGGCATTGTAGGCTTCACAGACAAGTGGGTGCAAGCGAAGGGCCTTACCATCGATCAAGACTGGCTCGAAGGCTTGGATACCCAAACGGTGAAGGGTCGGTGCGCGGTTCAGAAGAACTGGGTGTTCTTTGATGACTTCCTCAAGGATATCCCAGATACGCTCATCTCCACGTTCTACCAAGCGTTTAGCTGCTTTAACGTTTTGCACGATGTCACGGGCAACGATTTCACGCATCACAAATGGTTTAAAGAGCTCGATCGCCATTTCGCGTGGCACACCACATTGGTACATCTTAAGAGTTGGACCAACAGCGATAACGGAACGTCCTGAGAAGTCAACACGTTTACCGAGCAAGTTTTGACGGAAGCGTCCTTGTTTCCCTTTGAGCATGTGGCTCAATGATTTTAGTGGACGGCTACCTGGTCCTGTGATTGGACGACCACGACGACCATTATCAATCAAAGCGTCAACCGCTTCTTGAAGCATACGCTTCTCATTTTGAACGATGATACCTGGTGCATTCAACTCAAGCAAACGAGCCAAACGGTTGTTACGGTTGATAACACGGCGGTAAAGGTCGTTCAAGTCAGATGAGGCAAAACGGCCACCATCCAACTGCAACATTGGACGGAGATCTGGTGGAATAACTGGGAGGATGTTAAGAACCATCCATTCAGGTTTGTTCCCAGACTTGTAAAAGGCATCCAAAACATCCAAACGACGGATAGCTTTGACACGTTTTTGTCCAGTAGCTGTTTTCAACTCTTCTTTAAGTTCAGTAATTTCTTTTTCAAGATCTACTTGTTTCAAAAGGTCTTGGATGGCTTCGGCACCCATCTTAGCAACGAATGATCCATAGCCATACTCACGCAAGCGCTCACGGTATTCGCGCTCTGTCATGATAGACTTGTGCTCAAGTGGTGTATCCTTAGGATCAATCACCACATAAGCCGCAAAGTAGATAACTTCCTCGAGGGCACGAGGGCTCATATCAAGGGTCAAGCCCATACGGCTTGGAATCCCCTTGAAATACCAGATGTGAGATACAGGAGCTTTCAACTCGATGTGCCCCATACGCTCACGACGAACTTTTGTACGCGTTACTTCAACCCCACAACGGTCACAAACAATCCCTCTGTAACGAATGCGTTTGTACTTACCACAAGCACATTCCCAGTCTTTTGTAGGACCAAAGATGACTTCGTCAAAGAGTCCTTCACGTTCTGGTTTCAACGTACGGTAATTGATTGTTTCAGGTTTTTTGACTTCTCCATAAGACCATGAACGGACTTTGCTTGGAGAAGCTAGGGTGATTTGCATACTTTTAAAACGATTTACATCAACCACTATTTCTTCCCTTTCTATTCTAAGTGAACTGCTTATTCTTGTTCAGCAGTTTCTTCTGTTGCTTCCGCTTTTGTTGCTTTCTCTGCTTCTTCAGCTTCAAAGGCTGCTTTAGCCTCTTGGGCTGCTTTTTCGCGGGCTTTTTCAAGGTCATCTACGTGGATGACATCTTCGTCCATTCCTTCATCCAAGTCGCGAAGTTCCACTTCTTGGTCATCTTCGTCAAGGACACGCATGTCAAGACCAAGAGATTGCAATTCTTTCACAAGAACTCGGAAGGATTCTGGAACACCTGGTTTTGGAATTGGTTTTCCTTTTGTAATAGCTTCATAAGCTCTCAAACGTCCGTTAATATCGTCAGACTTGTAAGTCAAGATTTCTTGAAGGACATTTGACGCACCGTAGGCTTCAAGGGCCCAAACCTCCATCTCACCGAAACGTTGTCCACCAAACTGAGCTTTACCTCCGAGTGGCTGTTGAGTAACGGTTGAGTAAGGCCCGACTGAACGCGCGTGCAATTTATCATCAACCATGTGGTGGAGTTTGATCATGTACATGACACCAACTGATACACGGTTGTCAAATGGTTCACCAGTACGTCCATCATAAAGGATTGTCTTGGCATCGCTATCCATACCTGCTTCTTTGACAGTGTCCCAAAGGTCTTCAGAACTTGCTCCGTCAAAGACTGGTGTTGCGATGTGGATACCAAGCGTACGTGCTGCCATACCAAGGTGGAGTTCCATAACCTGACCGATATTCATACGTGATGGCACCCCAAGTGGGTTCAACATGATATCGACTGGAGTTCCGTCTGGAAGGTAAGGCATGTCTTCTACAGGAACGATACGAGAGACAACCCCTTTGTTTCCGTGACGTCCGGCCATCTTATCTCCGACCTTGATCTTACGTTTTTGAGCGATGTAGACGCGAACCAACATGTTAACGCCTGATTGCAACTCATCTCCATTTGCACGTGTAAAGATCTTAACATCACGAACGACACCATCGGCACCGTGTGGTACACGAAGAGAAGTATCACGCACTTCACGAGACTTGTCTCCGAAGATAGCGTGCAAGAGGCGTTCTTCAGCTGAAAGATCTTTTTCACCCTTAGGTGTGACTTTACCTACAAGGATATCGCCTTCTTTAACCTCAGCACCGATACGGATAATCCCCATTTCGTCAAGGTTTTTAAGGGCATCTTCCCCAACGTTTGGAATCTCACGAGTAATTTCTTCAGGCCCAAGCTTTGTATCGCGCGTTTCTGATTCGTATTCTTCGAGGTGGACAGATGTGTAGACATCGTCTTTCACCAGGCGTTCGCTCATGATAACGGCATCTTCGAAGTTGTAACCTTCCCAAGTCATGTAGGCAACGATTGGGTTTTGTCCAAGCGCCATTTCTCCATTTTCCATAGAAGGTCCGTCAGCGATAAAGTCGCCTTTTTCAACGACATCACCAACTTTAACGAGGGTACGTTGGTTGTAGGCAGTACCTGAGTTTGAACGGCGGAATTTTTGAATGTGATAAACATCTAGGGAACCATCTTCACGGCGAACTTCTACCTTGTCCGCATCTGCGTAGGTAACTTTACCATCATGCTGAGCAATAACCGCAGCTCCAGAGTCATGGGCTGCTTGATATTCCATACCAGTACCAACGTAAGGCGCTTTTGGATCAATCAAAGGCACAGCCTGACGTTGCATGTTGGCACCCATGAGGGCACGGTTTGAGTCATCGTTTTCCAAGAAAGGAATACATGCTGTCGCAACGGCAACTACCTGTTTTGGTGAAACGTCCATGTAGTCAACTACTTCTGCTGGATACTCTTGGTTGACCCCTTGGTGACGTCCCATGACAACCTTCTCAGCAAAAGTACCATCTTCGTTGAGGCGAGAGTTAGCCTGCGCTACAGTATATTCATCTTCTTCATCGGCTGTCAACCAAACAATCTCGTTGGTCACAACACCTGTTTCACGATCAACCTTACGGTATGGTGTTTGAACAAATCCATACTTGTTAAGATGTCCGTAAGATGACAAGTTATTGATCAAACCGATGTTAGGTCCTTCAGGTGTCTCGATTGGACACATACGACCATAGTGAGTGTAATGCACGTCACGTACTTCATATCCAGCACGGTCACGTGTCAAACCACCAGGTCCCAAGGCTGACAAACGGCGTTTGTGAGACAACTCAGAAAGCGGGTTGTGTTGGTCCATGAACTGTGACAACTGTGATGAACCAAAGAATTCTTTAACTGCAGCTGTTACAGGACGGATATTGATAATTTGTTGCGGTGTTAAAACTTCATTGTCCTGAACAGACATGCGCTCACGGACATTACGTTCCATACGAGAAAGTCCAAGACGTACTTGGTTGGCAAGCAATTCACCAACTGCACGGATACGACGGTTTCCAAGGTGGTCAATATCATCCACACGTCCGATGCCTTCCGCCAAGTTGAGGAAGTAGCTCATCTCTGCAAGGATATCCGCAGGAGTTACAACACGAACCTTGTCATCTGGATTGGCATTCCCAATGATGGTTACGACACGGTCTGGATCTGTTGGCGCAACAACCTTGAACTTTTGAAGGACAACCGGTTCTGTCAAAACAGCTGCATCGTTTGGAATATAAACGATCTTG
This sequence comes from Streptococcus oralis, assembly GCF_003944215.1. Classification (GTDB taxonomy): domain Bacteria; phylum Bacillota; class Bacilli; order Lactobacillales; family Streptococcaceae; genus Streptococcus; species Streptococcus oralis_BI. Next base: position 190,266 of record NZ_RJVZ01000002.1, read on the forward strand.
TTCAAGTCGCCATCCAAGTGATGCTCGATGCTCTCAATCACGCTACGAGTCATAACTGTGCCAGCTTCTACCAAGATTTCACCAGTTTCTGGATCTACCAATGGCTCCGCAATGGTTTGGTTGAGCAAGCGTGTTTTGATGTTGAGTTTTTTATTGATCTTGTAACGACCAACTGCCGCTAAATCGTAGCGACGTGGATCAAAGAAACGTGCCACAAGTAAGCTACGTGAGCTTTCAGCAGTCTTAGGCTCACCTGGACGAAGGCGTTCATAAATTTCTTTCAAGGCTTCGTCTGTACGAGAATCCATTGGATTCTTGTGGATATCTTTTTCAACAGTATTGCGAACCAACTCACTATCACCAAAGATATCAAAGATTTCATCATCACCTGAGAAACCAAGCGCACGAACCAATGTCGTAAATGGAATCTTACGGGTACGGTCGATACGAGTATAGGCGATGTCTTTTGAGTCACTCTCCAGTTCCAACCAAGCTCCACGGTTAGGGATAACAGTTGAACCGTAGCCCACTTTACCGTTCTTGTCTACTTTGTCATTAAAGTAGACACCTGGTGAGCGGACCAACTGAGATACGATGATACGTTCACCACCGTTGATGATGAAGGTTCCCATCTCGGTCATGATTGGGAAATCACCAAAGAAGACTTCTTGAGTCTTGATTTCGCCTGTTTCTTTATTGATCAAGCGGAAGGTTACAAAAATGGGTGCTGAGTAGCTAGCATCATGGATACGAGCTTCTTCTAGCGTGTATTTTGGTTCCTTGATCTCATAGCCAACAAACTCCAACTCCATTGTGTCTGTGAAGTTTGAAATTGGCAATACATCTTCAAATACTTCCTTAAGTCCGTGGTCTAGGAAATCTTTGAATGAATCCGTTTGAATTTCAATCAAATTTGGTAAGTCAAGAACTTCTTTGATTCTTGAAAAACTACGACGGGTACGATGTTTCCCGTATTGAACGTCATGTCCTGCCAAGATGATTCTCCTTTGTAAATAAGTTTCAAGCCTTGTCAATCAGGCTTTTCTAATCGTCATATGGTTTTAAAAAACCTTATCACCATGTCCCTTTGATGAATTTTCAGAATCTTTAAATCTTTGTTACAAAGACTCGAAAACCTGAAAAAAAAGCACAAAAAGAGCAGCTAAATCCGACTTTTTCAGGAGATTTAACTGCTGTGAGTCCTGTCTGGACAATATTTCAGACAAAACCTACGACAAATGATTACTCATATTATACCTTATTTAGCCAGATTTTTCAAGGTTTTATTACTATTTTTTAAACAATCTTTTCCTATATATTATTTTAAAATTTCAAGAGAATGAAGCATTATATTTTCTCTCAAAAACAGGAAAACGCTTGCACTAATGTTTACCTCGTGCTATACTGATAGGGAACAACTACACAAGGAGAATTGTAATGAAAAAGAACCCATCTCAAACTGAGAAAAAAATGATTTATGGTATCCGTTCCTTGAAGAACGGAACTGGTTCTGTCCTTATCGGTGCCAGCATTATCCTGCTTTCTGCTACAATGCCAACCATTTCGGCTAACGAAAACCTGCCTCAAACTCAGGAAAATACTAGCGCTGTGACCAAGGCCCCTACTGAGACTGAAACGAGTCAAACTCAAAAGGAAACGCCTATTTCTGAACAAAAGAATGCAAACGCTTCCCTTGATTCTAAAAAGGAAGCTCCAGCTGTGGAAACTACTACAGCACCAGAAACACCTAAAACAGAAGACGCTAGCACAATCCAGGCTAACAGCAAAGAAGAGAAAGTAGATGCCAGCACTTCGGCGCCAACTTCAGATCAAAAACCACAAGCTGACACATCATCTGAAGAACCCATCGCAGACAACCACTTCCGCATTCATGTAAAAAAACTTCCTGAAGAAAACAAGGATTCTCAAGGTCTTTGGACTTGGGACGATGTTGAAAAACCGTCTGAAAACTGGCCCAATGGAGCCAAGTCCTTCAAGGATGCCAAGCAAGATGACTACGGCTATTACCTAGATGTCAAACTCAAAAATGAGCAAGCCAAGAAAGTCAGCTTCCTTATCAACAATTCCAAGGGGGACAACCTGACAGGGGACCGTTCTGTAGAGCGCCTCTCTCCAAAAATGAACGAGGCCTGGCTAGATGAAAACTACAAGGTATACAACTACCGTCCTCAACCAGCAGGAACTGTCCGTGTCAACTACTATCGCACCGACGGCAACTATGACAAAAAATCTCTCTGGTATTGGGGCGATGTCAAAAATCCAAGCAGTGGAGAATGGCCTGACGGTACTGACTTTACCGCAACTGGAAAATATGGCCGTTACATTGATATCCCACTCAATGAAGCTGCAAGAGAATTTGGATTCTTATTACTAGACGAAAGCAAGAAAGGCGATGATGTGAAAATCAGAAAAGAAGATTATAAATTCACTGATCTAAAAAATCACAGTCAAATCTTCCTCAAAGATGATGACGAGACCATCTATACCAACCCTTACTATGTACACGATATCCGCATGACTGGTGCCCAACATGTGGCTAAGTCTCGTATCGAAAGCAGCTTTTCTACCCTAGTTGGAGCTAAGAAAGACGACATCCTCAAACACTCCAGCATCACTGATTACCAAGGGAATAAAGTAGCTATCACAGACGTGGAAGTGGATGAGGCAGGTAAAAAAGTGACCTACATCGGCGACTTCTCTGACACTCAACACCCGTACACTGTCAGCTACAATTCAGACCGATTTACCACACGTTCAAGCTGGCGCCTCAAGGATGAGTCCTACAGTTACGATGGTCCACTCGGCGCAACTCTAAAAGAAGATGGCAAGCGTGTTGACCTCACCCTCTGGTCTCCAAGTGCTGATAAGGTTTCTGTCGTTGTCTACGACAAGAAAGATCCTGAAAAGGTAGTCGGAACTGTCGCCCTTGAAAAAGGAGAAAAAGGAACCTGGAAACAAACTTTGGATGCAAACTCTGGTCTCGGTATCAGCAACTACACTGGCTACTACTACCACTACCAAATCGAGCGCCAAGGTAAAACTGTCCTCGTTCTTGACCCTTATGCCAAATCATTAGCGGCTTGGAACAGTGACCTAGCAAAAACAGATGCCGCTCATAAAGTCGCTAAGGCTGCCTTTGTCGATCCAGCGAAGTTAGGTCCGCAAGACTTGACCTATGGGAAGATTCGCAACTTCAAATCGCGTGAAAATGCCGTTATCTATGAAGCTCATGTGCGTGACTTCACTTCGGATCCTGCCATCGCAAAAGACTTGACCAAGCCATTTGGTACCTTTGAAGCCTTTATCGAAAAATTAGACTATCTCAAAGACTTGGGTGTGACCCACATCCAGCTCCTTCCAGTCTTGTCTTACTACTTTGTCAATGAATTGAAAAACCAAGAACGTTTGTCTGCCTACGCTTCAAGCAATAGCAACTACAACTGGGGATATGACCCTCAAAACTACTTCTCCTTGACTGGTATGTACTCAAGCGACCCTAAGGATCCAGAAAAACGTATTGCCGAATTCAAGAACCTCATCAACGAAATCCACAAACGTGGCATGGGGGCTATCTTGGACGTGGTCTACAACCATACTGTCAATGTTGACATTTTTGAAGATATTGAGCCAAACTACTATCACTTTATGGACGCAGACGGAACTCCACGTACTAGCTTTGGAGGCGGCCGTTTGGGAACTACCCACTACATGTCTAAACGTGTCTTGGTAGACTCTATCAAGTATCTAGTTGAAACCTACAAAGTGGATGGTTTCCGTTTCGATATGATGGGAGATCACGATGCGGCTTCAATCGAAGAAGCTTACAAGGCTGCACGCGCCCTTAATCCAAATCTAATCATGCTTGGAGAAGGTTGGAGAACCTATTCTGGTGACGAAAACATGCCTACTAAACCTGCTGACCAAGACTGGATGAAACATACCGATACTGTCGCTGTCTTTTCAGACGACATCCGTAACAACCTCAAGTCTGGTTATCCAAACGAAGGCCAACCTGCCTTTATCACAGGTGGAAAACGCGATATCAATACTATCTTTAAAAATCTCATTGCCCAACCAACTAACTTTGAAGCAGACAGTCCCGGAGACGTTATCCAGTATATCGCAGCCCATGATAACTTGACCCTCTTTGACATCATTGCCCAGTCTATCAAAAAAGACCCAAGCAAGGCGGAAAACTACGCTGAGATCCATCGTCGTTTGCGACTTGGAAACCTCATGGTCTTGACTGCTCAAGGAACTCCGTTTATCCACTCTGGACAGGAATATGGACGTACCAAACAATTCCTTGATCCAGCCTATAAGACTCCTGTTCCAGAGGATAAGGTTCCAAACAAGTCTCACTTGTTGCGCGACAAGGACGGCAAGCCATTTGTCTATCCTTACTTTATCCATGACTCTTACGACTCTAGTGATGCTGTCAACAAGTTTGATTGGACCAAAGCAACAGATGGCAAAGCATATCCTGAAAATGTCAAGAGCCGTGACTACATGAAAGGTCTGATTGCTCTTCGTCAATCTACAGATGCCTTCCGACTCAAGAGTCTACAAGATATCAAAGAGCGCGTCCAACTCATTACTGTCCCAGGCCAAAATGGTGTTGAAAAAGAAGACGTGGTCATCGGCTACCAAATCACTGCTCCAAATGGAGATATCTACGCAGTCTTTGTCAATGCAGATGATAAGGCTCGGGAATTCAACTTAGGAACTTCCTTTGCTCACTTGAGAAAGGCTGAAGTCCTCGCAGATGAAAACCAAGCAGGACCAGTAGGAATTGCCAACCCTCAAGGTCTCGAATGGACTGAAAAAGGCTTAAAATTGAACGCTCTCACTGCTGTCGTTCTCCGCCTGTCTCAAGGTGGTGCCATCGTCGCTCCAGCTGTGGAAGAAAAACCAGAATTTGATCTTTCTAGCTTGGAAGTTGAATCAGAACAAGGTCAAGCTCAAAGCCTAGCAGCCAATCCTGAAACTCAAGAAACTACTACAGAGACTCTTTCTCAGAACCTCCTTCCAAACACAGGTACTGAGAACAAATCCCTCCTTGCCCTAGCTGGATTCAGTATCCTCGCCCTTCTCGGACTTGGATGGTTGATGAAAAACAAGAAAAAGAACTAATACTCAATGAAAATCAAAGAGTAAACTAGGAAGCTAGACGTAGGCTGCTCAAAGCACAGCTTTAAGGTTGTAGATAAGGCGAAGCTGACCTGGTTTAAAGAGATTTTCGAAAAGTATAACCTAGCCCTCCTATAGAGAAAACACCCCATGATTAGAAGAATCTTCTAGTCATGGGGTGTTGTTTGCAGACTCTATAATATTTGTAGTGGGTAAATCCCCTATAGATATTATGGAGCCTATTTTGTTGTAGAAGAAAAGTCCCATATGACCTATAATGAAAAGCGATCAAACCATCATTAGAAAGAATCTTATGGAATCATTACATTTTATCACAAACCTACTAGACATTAAAGACCCTAACATCAAGAGTGTAGATATTATCAATATGGAGCCCCCACAAGGAAATCACTGAAGAAATATGATTTTCAAAAACCGTCTAAGATTCCTTCCCCTGAAACGACTGGCATGCCTACTAGAATTCTCCTTAAAAACGCCGTTTAAAGTGCTATCATTGCTCAAAAACCAGTTGAAAAAACTTCTATGACCGATATCGCTCACCAGCTTTCCATTTCAACTTCAACCGTCATTCGGAAGCTCAATAACTTTAGTCAACTTCATAAGACTATGTCCTGAGACGAGTACGCCTTTAAAATGAGTTTTATCCGTACAAGGCTTTAAGAATCTCAATATTATCACTGTCCTTGAATGCAGAACACAAGCGATTATTCAAAATCGCTTTCAGGCTGTCTTTCAAACCTTTCTCAAGGACAAAGAGAAAATCATTAATGCCCTTGAATCACTCTATTCCAAAGCCAAACTAGAAGCAACCAATCATCTCATTAAACTCAAAACTCATCAAACGCAATATCTTTGGTTTTCGGAACTTTGACAATTTTAAAACTAGAATTCTCGTCGCTTTGAATATCAAAAAGGAGAGGACCGATTTAGTCCTCTCCAGAGTATGACTTTTTGGTAATCCACCACAGTTGACAAATAGGCAAAAAAAGATACTCACTTAAGTATCTTGGTCAATAAATCAATCGGGAAGACAGGATTCGAACCTGCGACACCTTGGTCCCAAACCAAGTACTCTACCAAGCTGAGCTACTTCCCGAGTTAAATAGAAAAAATGCACCCTAGAGGATTCGAACCTCTAACCGCCTGATTCGTAGTCAGGTACTCTATCCAGTTGAGCTAAGGGTGCTCATTATTATATGCCGAGGACCGGGATCGAACCGGTACGATCGTTTCCAATCGCAGGATTTTAAGTCCTGTGCGTCTGCCCTAGTTTTAATGCCGGCTACATGACTTGAACACGCGACCCTCTGATTACAAATCAGATGCTCTACCAACTGAGCTAAGCCGGCTAATTTCTATTATGCGGGTTAAGGGACTTGAACCCCCACGCCGTTAAGCGCCAGATCCTAAATCTGGTGCGTCTGCCAATTCCGCCAAACCCGCAAATATGACCCGTACTGGGCTCGAACCAGTGACCCATTGATTAAAAGTCAATTGCTCTACCAACTGAGCTAACGAGTCTAAAATAACTTCCGTTATCTTACGGTCCCGACGGGAATCGAACCCGCGATCTTCGCCGTGACAGGGCGACGTGATAACCGCTACACTACGGGACCTATGGGAGTTAACGGGATCGAACCGCTGACCCTCTGCTTGTAAGGCAGATGCTCTCCCAGCTGAGCTAAACTCCCAAAAAGGAAGCCTCTAAACTTCCTATTCTGCTAAGCGACTTCCATATCTCACAGGGGGCAACCCCCAACTACTTCCGGCGTTCTAGGGCTTAACTGCTGTGTTCGGCATGGGTACAGGTGTATCTCCTAGGCTATCGTCACTTAANTCTGAGTAATACCTACTCAAAATTGAATATCTATCAAATANCNAGAAAACCTTACACTNCGTNTTCTCAGTTACTTTGGATAAGTCCTCGAGCTATTAGTATTAGTCCGCTACATGTGTCGCCACACTTCCA